>DATHOL010000097.1:0-2518 GCA_035484895.1 Bacteroidia bacterium
TGGCTTTTTGTGTAGCATCTACAACTATTTGCAAATTCTGAATTTCTTTGGCTGTTACGTTTTTAGAATTTAGAAGAATAGTCTTTAGCGAGTGAGTTAATTTCTTGACATCCTTTTTTAATTGAATAAACTGGTAATTGCCCAACGCCATTCCCTCTGCAAATGCAAGTGTTTGCCCGGTATTTCCGGCAAGGTCAACTATCGTGACTGATTCTGCTTTGGCTGCATTAAAAACCCCGCAAGCCTTATTTCCCGCTCTGCGGAAGGCTTCCAATGTATAGTTTTCATTCTTTTTATCTTCTGCTACATAAATAAATATCCTTCGGGAATATTGATTTACATTTATAATGTGTTCTTCCGCTTTTATTTGCTTTGCTGCGAAATCCGCTTCTGTTTTGGTTAATCCTTGTTTTGCAAAATCGCTTTTGGCAGTGCCGATAAGTATGAGATTATCTTTTGAACTAATGTTTTGTGTTGATTTTATAGTGGTCATTTGGTTGTATTATTTATACGCAAAATTATAGAAACTGTGAAATACTTTAGCCTTGTTTTACGAAAGTAATCAACAGGATATTTTAATATCGAAGAGGTTTATCATATTCATTTATGACATTCCTCATTATGGTGTGCTCTCCTAATATGGAATTTTGTCGCATATTTGCAAAAATCATGATAAGTAGATTAGAAAGAACCATCCCCAATTTAATAGATATTGTTGAACTAAATGTACCATCTATGTTGAAGAGAGAAGAATCTGAAAAACTATTTGAAATTGCCAAAACGCATTTCCCCGGAGGGGTAAATTCCCCCGTTCGCGCATTTAAATCGGTAGGCGGAACACCTTTATTTATTGATAAAGGCAAAGGTTCGCATATCTGGGATGCCGACGGAAATGAATTTATAGATTATTGCTGCTCATGGGGTCCATTGATTTTGGGGCATGCCCACCCGGGTGTATTGGAAAAAGTGAAAGAAACCGCTGATAAAGGATTATCATTTGGCGCACCCACCAGGCTCGAAAACGAACTGGCCGATTTGATAATTAAAAATCATCCGCATATTGAAAAAATGCGTTTTGTGAGTTCGGGTACGGAAGCGTGTATGTCGGCTTTGAGATTGGCGAGAGGTTATACCAAACGAGATAAAATTATCAAGTTTGAAGGTTGCTATCATGGACATTCCGATTCACTTTTAGTGAATGCAGGTTCGGGTTTGGCTACCTTCGGAATATCGTCATCGGCGGGCGTACCGGAGGCCTTTGCAAAAGAAACTATCGTCCTTCCATTAAATGATATTGAAGCAGTAAAGCATGCTTTCCATCAGCATAAAAATGAAATTGCCTGTATTATTATTGAACCGATTCCGGCCAATAATGGGCTATTGATTCAGAAGAGAGAATTCCTTGAATTCCTGGCAGACATATGCGCGGTAAATGGTTCGCTTCTGATTTTTGATGAAGTTATTTCCGGCTTCCGTATTGGGTTTTCAGGTGCATCCGGATATTACAATGTATCGCCTGATATTGTAACATTCGGTAAGATAATTGGGGGAGGTTTGCCTGTCGGAGCATATGCATCGAGTGCAAAAATTATGCAATGCATTTCTCCGGACGGTAATGTTTATCAGGCTGGAACTTTATCTGGCAACCCCGTTGCTATGGCTGCCGGAATAGCCCAATTGAGTGAATGCCTGCAGCCTTGGTTTTACGAAGAACTGGAAAGGAAAACGAAGAAATTAGTGAATGGAGTGATGGAAGGCGTTACACCTGACACTCCATTCCGCATGTACCATATCGGTTCTATTTTCTGGTGCGTATTCAGCGATAACGAGCAGATAAGAACTACCCATGATATTGACAGCGTTGGTATGCTGAAATTTAAAAAATTTCACCTGGCTTTATTGGAAAAAGGCATTTATTTTGGCCCGTCCGGATACGAAGTTGGTTTTGTTTCCGCTGCACATACCGATGCTGACATTGGCAAAACTATACTAGTTATGCGTGAAGCCAGGGAAATTGCTATGAGCAATTAATCCTTAAAAGTCTTGGGCACTTTAGGGTCGGTTACAATGATGTAATCACCATTTTGTTTCAACTTGCTCCAATCAATATTAAGGAATGAGTCTTCAGAGCCTGTCGAGATAATCAGGATTTTAGCTTTCGGGTTATATTTTCTCAACTGAGCAACTACCGCAAAACCCTGGTCGCTATGGAATCGGCCATTTACCTGCATTACTTTCTTTCCTGCGTGGCTTTTTAAATACTCCGAAATGGAATAAGCCATCGTGGCATCCCAGCATGATTGCGCTACTACCAAATCAAAAGCCGGCATCATCATTGGCGGAGGAGATTGTTTTGCGGTATCATTCTTGGGAGCCGGAGCCATCATGTGGCCCGATTGTTCCTGTAATTTTTCGTAATAAGCGCCAGTAGCGGTATCATAGGGCAAAGGAGCAATATTCTTCTTCGACCATTCAGGGAGGGCTTCCAATGCTTTTTCACCTTTGGTTCCTGCAATAG
>DATHOL010000098.1:0-5952 GCA_035484895.1 Bacteroidia bacterium
AAGTATTTTATTTCAATTGGTGCTTGCATTTACTTTGTCTATTGGCATAGACCCGAATATGCTTAAACTGGTTACGGCCTCTTTTGTTTTACTTATTGTAATAATTCCGAGACTGAAAAAGAATGATTGAACTGCAGCATATATCTAAGGTTTTCAATAGAGGAAAAGTCAATGAAGTGATAGCATTGAATGATGTCTCCTTCACATTGCAAAAGGAAGATTTTGTGGTAGTAGTAGGTTCCAACGGTTCCGGAAAAACAACACTGCTCAATATAATTGCCGGAGCAGCGTTTGGTTCTGGTGGTAAAGTATTCATATCAAATACAGATGTTTCCCGGGTGCCGGAATATAAACGCAGCCGGTGGGTTGCGAGGGTTTTTCAAAACCCGCTGAGTGGAACCGCATCTGATTTAAGCATACTGGATAATTTCCGACTGGCTGCTATACGCACCACCCCAAAGAAATTAATAATCGGTATAAATGACGCATTCAGAAAGCAGGTAAGAGATAAAATTGCAACATTGGGTATGGGGCTTGAAAATAAATTGGAGCAAGCCATGGGAACATTGTCAGGCGGGCAAAGGCAGGCGCTTACACTGTTAATGAGTGTGATGGACAATACACAAATATTGTTACTGGATGAACCTACCGCAGCCCTTGACCCGCGCAGTGCAGCCATGATAATGCAAACGGCCAACAACTTAATTCAGCAATATAAACTCACCGCTATTTTAATAACGCACAACCTGAAAGAAGGGCATCAGTATGGTAATAGGCTTATACAAATGAGTGAAGGAATAGTTGTGCGGGATTTGAAAGAGTCCCAAAAAGAATCACTCCAAATACAAGAGATGTACGAGTGGTTTAATTAAATAAAAGAGTGACATTGTCATAATTAATAAGGCTTATTTTCCGTTAAATAAACTAACAGCCTTGTTTTATATTTTCTATACGTATGCCTGAACGAGATTCTTTTTTTGAACCACTGAATAAAAACAAGTCTCAGATTAAAATAGTTTTTAAATATTTTCTTCTCCCTCAATTTATTTTCATCTACCCGTTTAACGGAAAAAATATGCTGGACGAAATAATCTTTCGGGTAATCGTAATAGAGCCCGTATTTTTCCGGTTTAAAATCCGGCAAATAAGCTGTGCCGAATATCCAATCCCAAAAAGAAAATTTTGTAGAGAAGTTTGCGAAGAATACTTGTTTACAGTCTGCATGGTGCCATAAGTGCATAGCCGGCCCGTTGATAATTTTTTTAAACCTGCCCAATTTTACATCCATGTTGGAATGGATGAACATTCCCCAAATAGCATCAATCAAGGCTTTTATCGGGACAATTATGGGATTAGCTCCAAGCAATATTATGGGTGCAAATTCTATGGTTTGATTAATGATTATTTCTAATACATGTGAACGGGAGCCCGAGAGCCAATCCACTTCCTTATTGGAGTGATGCGCTTCGTGTGTTCGCCATAAAATTTTGGAATTATGTTGCCAGCGGTGAAACCAGTAAATGTAAAAGTCATGTGTTGCCAAAAAGAATAGCACTTGCAAAATAATTGGCCAATTACTCACTACATGGAACGACGAAAATCTGTAATGCTGGTCTATCGGGTAAATAATATAATCGAAGATTACTATCTTCAGGAAAAAACTTTGAATTAGCGTGTACCATATAAAATCCACCCAAAAACCATCCCGGAAGATGGGTAAACCTTTGCGGTATGGAAATTTGCGCTCCAGCAAAATAATCACAACCGCACTTACAATTAGCAATGCGGTTGTAATTATTTCAACGGAATGTAACGACATATTTATTTCGTTTCCTGGAGTACCTGTGAGTTTTCTCTTCTCAGCCTTTTTAAAGCGCTCATTTCACTTTCATACACTTTCTTTACGCCGTCACCAATTGCAATTTCAAAGTCGCGGATATCACGCACCAATCTCTGCATACCTTGTGGCTCAACCGATGCTGCATGGTCAGAACCCCACATAGCGCGGTCAAGCGTAAAATGCCTTTCTACAAAAGCGGCTCCTATGGCAACGGCAGTAACTGATGGGGACAAGCCTGTTTCATGGCCTGAATAGCCTATAGGTGTTTCAGGATACAGTTGCTGCAAGGTGGTTATCATTTTAAGATTTAACTCTTTCGGCGGACATGGATAGGCAGAAGTAGAATGCGCTATCAATAATTTATCTATTCCAAATTTTTCAACTGTTGCTGTTATTTCATTCATAGTCGACATGCCGGTAGAAAGAATATATGGTTTGCCGGTAGCTCTCACTTTTGTAATAAGTGAATAGTCGGTTAAAGAAGCGGATGCCATTTTGTAAACCGGGGTATCAAAATTTTCCATGAAGTTCACTGCCTCTTCATCCCAGCAGGAAGCAAACCAGTCAATACCGCGCAATTTGCAATGGAAATCTATTTCTTCGTATTCTGCTTTGCCGAATTCTATTTTATAACGGTAGTCAATATAAGTCATCCGTCCCCAAGGAGTATCTCTCTCCAAATACCATTGGTCTTTAGGTACACAGAGTTCAGGTGTGCGTTTTTGAAATTTTACGGCATCGCATCCTGCAGCCGCAGCTTCGCTGATTAATTTTTTTGCAATTTCTACCGAACCGTTGTGGTTTATGCCTACTTCGGCAATAATATAAACGGGCTCGCCGTATCCTATGCTCCTGTTTTTTCTGATTTGAATTGTTTTCATGGGCGTGTTTTTTTAATTGTTATATATTATTAAATAGCGGTCCATCCGCCATCTACTACCAGGTTTGCACCGGTCATATAGGATGATGCAGCGCTGGCGAGAAATACTATTGCTCCTTTGTAATCGGAAGGCGCTGCCATTCTTTTTAATAAAGTCCGGCTGCTGTAATTTGTTCTGAAATATTCATCCTGATTGTTTTCCACTCCACCGGGAGATAGTGTATTTACCCGCACATTTTTATCTCCCCAGTAGGATGCAAGAAATTTTGTAAAACTTATCACAGCGCCTTTTGTAACGGGATAGGAAGCTGATTTATAGAATTGCTGTTTACCTGTTTCATCTTTGTAAATACTTTGGTCAGGCGCTACAATACCATACGTGGAAGCTATGTTGATAATACTGCCTTGTTTTTTTTCAGCCATAACAGTACCGAATATTTGCGAACACAAAAAGACTCCGGTAACATTTACGTGCAAAGACATTTCCCAAAGGTCGAGCGGATAATTTTCAAACTTGCTTTGTTCAGCAGCAGCTAATGGGTTTTCAAACATATCATTAATGGCTGCATTGTTTACAAGTATATCTATGGTTTTATATTTTTCCAGGATTTGTTCCTTAGCGGTTAACAAAGAATTTCGGTCAGCCACATTCATCGCTATTCCTATATGTGAGTCTCCAAGTTGCGATGCAAAATCTTTGCATTTGTTTTCATCCATATCTGCCACCACTACATTCGCTCCCGCTTCAGCCAGGGCTTTGCAGTGTTCCTTGCCCAATAGTCCGCAAGCCCCTGTTACAATAGCTACCTTATTCTCGAGTGAAAATATTTTCATGCTTAACTCTTGGCTAAAACAGTTTTCGGTTTCATATTGAAGTTGCTTACCTTTCTGAAAACAGCCTCCACAGGTTCGCCTTTCAATAATGCTTTTACATTATCATCTTCCACAGCTTTCTTTAAAATGGGCAATACATCCATGTATGCTTTCAGCGTATACTCAATATCTTCATTTGTATGGCTGAAACACATATTGTGAAAGCCTCCCCAAAGGATCCCTCTCTTAATCATTTCCTGCTGAACAAGTGATTTGAGAAGCAACGGGTCTCCCGCACTTGCATCAAATGTCATAATAGTGCGGCAATCATAACCCGAGCATTTGGTGTAATGGGAAATGCCCAGTTCAAATGCTATTTTGTTATATCCGTCTTTTAATTTTTTGCCCTGCTTCGCAAGATAAGCCTGTACATTTTTTTCTTTCATCTCTGTAATTGTTGCAATGGCCGCAGCAATAGAAAGAGCTTCTCCGCCGAAAGTGGTGAAGAAAAAAACGTCTTGATTGAATAGTTGCATTATGTCTTTTCTGCCTGTGAGAAGCGAAATGGGCATACCATTTGCAAATGCTTTGGAGTAAACAGCGAGGTCAGGTTTTACATCAAAATATTCCTGCGCCCCTCCCAATGAAATTCGGAAGCCTGTCCACATTTCATCGAATATTAAAAGCGTTCCATTTGCACGGCAAGCCTTTTGCAATTCATAGAGGAAGTTATTTTTTGGTTCTTCAAATACAAAAGGTTCAAGAATTACACAAGCAGTATCTTCATCCAATGATTCAATTACAGAATCGATATCGTTATAATTGAATGTATAAGTAAGATTGGATGTTTCTTCCGGTATGCCTTTATTACGGCTGGTTACACCAATATACCAATCGTGCCAACCATGGTAGCCGCAACATAAAACTTTATTTCTTCCGGTAAATGCGCGTGAAACCCTAACAGCTGCGCTGCAAACATCAGCGCCTGTTTTGCTAATTCTAATAGCTTCCGCATTGGGAATTATCTCATGTATCATTTCCGCCAGTTCCACTTCGGAGTTGTGCATTAATGAAAATGTGATACCGTCTTTTAGTTGTTCCATAATGGCGTTATCAACCCTGTCGTAGCAATAACCCAGTGATATTGGGCCAATGCCCATATTGTAATCGATGTATTCATTTCCATCAACATCCCAAACGTGCGAGCCTTTTCCTTTGGTGAGGTATTTAGGTGCAATGCCTTTCACAAATTGTCCGGGCCCTTTGGCAAGGGTTTGTGTAACGGGAGTCATTATCTTCAAAGCCCTTTCATAAAGCTTATCGGAATTGGTAATATCGGGAAATTGGTTGTTTAATGCAATTTTGTTTGGCATAGTGTGTAGATTTAAAGAACGAGTATATTTTCAAATTCACGTACAGCATGTTCTGCAATTTTTTCAGGAGTAAATTCTTCAAATGCAAGCACCTGATTTAATAAAGCAGGTTTAAACCATCTTTCGCGCAGAGCCATAGGAAAGACATTGCAGGTGATTTTATTTTTCAGGAATATTTCAGAAAGTATGGAATATAAACCTCCCGTCAGGAAATGGTCCTCTATGGTCACCATTAATCCTGTTCCTTTTGCAACATCAAGTATCAACTCTTCATCAATAGGCTTAAGGCTTCTCAGATTTACCAACCCCACGGAATATCCTTTTTCCTCCAAAAGCGACTTTGCTTTAAGTGAGTTTTCAAAAAGTAGTCCGTATGTAAGTAATGTGATATCATTTCCCGTTGAAATTACTTCCGCCTTGCCGGGAATATATTCTACATGATTGTATATGGATTTTTTATGATTAATCCGGATATAAGCGGGGGAAGGAGAGTTGATTATTTCCGGCAGCATCTTTACCAGATCATTTTCATCGGCGGGCGCATAAACTTCCATTCCCGGAATTCCCCTAAGTATAGAAACATCCTCGATTGCCTGGTGAGTTGGCCCGTTTGCATCCGATAAAAACCCGGGAATATATCCGCATAGTTTTACAGGAAGATGGGCAATCCCTATATCGGTGCGGATAAATTCAAAAGCCCGCATGGTAAGAAAGGATGCAAGTGCATGCACGACCGGAATCCTGCCACGTAATGCTAACCCTGCAGCTGCGCCAACCATGGTTTGTTCGGTAATGCCGGTATCAATAAACCGCTCGCCAAGTATGCCAGGCATATTCCGGATGAGGGCACGATTTTCAGCCGTCATCACTACAATGCGTTCGTCATTTTTTGCAAGAGCGGTAAGAGTTTCTTCGTATGTCATATTATCGTACAATAAGTGTTTCTGATTCTAAATTTGCTTTTACTTCTCCGTGCAATTCTCCCAACAAGGCATCTGTTTCTTCTTTGGTGAAATTGCAAAACCAACGATCGGCACGTGCTTCAA
>DATHOL010000099.1:0-5703 GCA_035484895.1 Bacteroidia bacterium
GGAAACAACAGTTTGTTCGCTGCCCCCAAAACATTAGATTGCGATGCAAGCGCGCTTCCACCCTTTGGCACGCCGGAATACCTGGTTTATTTTGAAAACATCGCATCAGGGGGATATTCCAACAGTGTTGTAATGGATAAACTGGTATTTGACACCAATGCAAAAACATTAACCATAACAGCGGCTGATTCTTTTCCCGTTTCAAATTTTAATGCTTATTTCAGCAACGGTAACTTAACGGATATTTCGCAACCCGGCGATTTGCATGGTGTAGATGCATTAGATGGAACTTTTAATTTCAGGGTTCCCTTTATGGAATTCACCGGATACAATTCTGTTGTAATGAGCAATACTGTTAACCTGGGTGGAATGGTAGCAGGTATCAGATGGTATGAGTTAAGGCAGGATGCCATTACCAAGGTATGGAGCCTTCACCAGCAAGGTACTTATGGCCCTAATGATGGAATCAGTAGGTGGAATGGTGCTATTTGCGAAGATTACAATGGCGATATAGCCTTGGCATATTCGGTTGCCGATAGCGTAAGTGTATATCCGGGAATCCGTTATACAGGCAGGCTTCAGGGGGATGCTGCCGGACAAATGACTTTTGCTGAACAAACAGCTATTGCAGGGACCAAAACCCTATCCGGTACTTTTGGGAGGTGGGGCGACTATTCAGAGTTGGATATTGATCCTGCAGATGGTTTGACCTTTTGGTGCACCAACCAATACAATACCTCGAACAATAATTACACCCAGATGAACCGCATATTCTCCTTTAAACTGGCTACCAGTGTAGGAATTGAAGGGGTGCAAAGCGATGCTGGTATCAAGGTTTACCAAAACGGCAATTATTTGGAAGTGAACGTAGCCGGTTTACCAAGCAATGATAACCTGGTTGTTGATTTATTTGATGTTTCAGGCCGCCAATTAACCACACAAAACGTAGTACCCGTTTCCAATGCTTTTGAAACTAAAATCAATGTAAACACTTTGCCGGGTGGGGTTTACTTCGTACGTGTTGGTAGAATGGGTTTCCAACGGGTTGTTAAAACTGTATTGAAATAAAGTGGCTTTCCTTCTTCCTATGGGAGAGCCATTATGTGGGGTCATGACTTTACCCTCTCCTCGTAGGAGAGGGTAGGGTGAGGTCTTATCGGAATCATATCTTTATTAAGCCAGACCTCATCCTTGGTTCTTCTCCTCCAAGGAGAAGATAGGGTGGCACATGAACTCAATGACTTTTCCCTCTCCTCGTAGGAGAGGGTAGGGTAAGGTCTTATCGGAATTATATCTTTATTAAGCCAGACCTCATCCTTGGTCCTTCTCCTCCAAGAAGAAGGTAGTAAGAAATAAAAAAATCCCGTTCCGAGTACTCGGAACGGGATTTTTAGTTTTATAAAATAGAATATTATTCTTCTGTCTTTTCTTCTGTTGCAGATTCTGCTTCAGGTGTTTCTTCAACTTTCTTCTTAGGTTTAGCAGGAGCTTTCTTTTCGCCTTCTACTTTTGGTTTCTTTGGGGCAGCAGCCTTTTTAGGTTTTGCAGCCTTAGCTTCTGCTCCTTCCACTACCGGTACATCAAATAAAGTTTCTTCTGCTGCAGGAGCGGCTACCTTTTTAGGTTTTGGCTTAGCAACAAACTTTGGTGTGGTAGTATCTTTCTGAGGACGTGATTTACCATACGACCCTCTCCATACTTTTCCTTTGCGTGATCTTTTATCTCCTTTTCCCATGATTTTTTTATTTTTAAGAGTGGCAAAGGTATTAAAAAACCTTTCACGCTAATGATATACATATAAAATGTAAAGTTTATTCCGTATTCTTCTGCAGAAAATCCTTTTCCAGTAATTCTACTTTGGGTATGGTATTCCGTAACCATTGAAGGCGCAATTCTTCCTTATCTTCTTCGCTTAATTGCCAGTTTATTTCTTCTTTCCGCAGGCGGGATGAAAGCACATACATGCTTAAAGCAGCGGCTACCGAAATATTAAAACTTTCGGTAAAACCGAGCATAGGTATCTTTACAAACATATCGGCTTTACTTTCCAACTCAGCGGTTGCGCCACGCATTTCAGTGCCAAAAAACAGGGCGGTTTTATGAGTGATGGGAACATTTTCGATGGTGTAACTATCTTTATGTAAAGATGTAACTGCAATAGCATAACCTTTTGCTTTTAAGTTAGAAATGCAAGTCTCAAGGCTCTGTTCACCGTTATTATACCGGTTTAATGTGAGCCATTTTTCAGAGCCTAACGATACATCCGGATTGAAGGAATATTTGTTTTGGTTTTCTATAATATGCACATCCTGAATTCCAAAACAATCGCATGAACGAAGTACTGCACTTGCATTATGCGCCTGGTAAATATTTTCAAGTCCGATTGCAATATGGCGGGTACGATTAACAAGAACTTCTTCAAAGCGTTTTAAACGGGCTTCGGTTACGAAGGCGGAGAGATAGGTTATAAGTTCAGTTTGCATCTTTATTTACGCAAACCTCGGAGCCGACTTCAACATTTCCTCCGGAGAAAGGGATTTGAAGTATTCCAATGTAACTTTTAATCCTATTTCTCTTGATACCTGTGGTTCCCAACCTAATAGTTTTCGGGCAAGGGTAATGTCGGGCTGGCGTTGTTTTGGGTCGTCTTTTGGTAAGGCGGTATGTATTATTTTCTGGTTGCTTCCTGTAAGTTTTAATATCTCTTCAGCAAATTCATTAATGGTTATTTCTGCCGGATTGCCAATATTAACAGGGCTTGAATAATCACTCAAAAGCAGTCTGTAAATACCCTCTACTAAATCGGAAACATAGCAGAAAGAACGGGTTTGGCTGCCATCTCCAAAGGCAGTTAATGGTTCGCCACGCAATGCTTGTCCGATGAACGTTGGCAATACACGGCCATCATTCAGGCGCATACGTGGCCCATAAGTATTAAATATTCGGACTATACGGGTTTCTACTTTGTGAAAAGTATGATATGCCATAGTAATAGCTTCTTGAAAGCGCTTAGCTTCATCATATACACCACGCGGGCCGACAGGATTCACATTACCCCAATATTCTTCGGTCTGGGGATGCACAAGCGGGTCACCATATACTTCCGATGTGGAGGCAATCAACATACGGGCATTTTTTGCTTTAGCCAATCCCAATAAATTGTGCGTTCCAAGCGAGCCCACTTTAAGGGTTTGAATAGGTATTTTCAAATAATCAATCGGGCTGGCAGGCGATGCAAAGTGAAGGATGTAATCCAACTCGCCGGGAACATGCACAAACTTGGAAACATCGTGATGGTAAAACTCAAAATGTTCCAATGAAAAGAGGTGCTGGATATTACGCAGGTCGCCGGTAATAAGGTTATCCATGCCGATAACATGGTAACCTTCTTTAATAAATCTGTCGCATAGGTGGGACCCCAGAAAACCTGCTGCGCCTGTAATTAATACTCTTTTCATAATGATTGTTTAGTTATGGAACGCAGATGACGCAGATTGCTTATGATTTAAGATGATTTTATCAGCGTCATCGGCGTTCTAGTTGGTTAAGTCTTTTCTTCCGATACTAAAGTATGAGAACCCTTCCTGCTGCATTTGTTCAATGGAGTATAAATTCCGGCCATCAAAAATAACAGGCTTGTTCATTCGCTTTTTTATTTCGGTAAAATCAGGTGTCCGGAATTCGCTCCATTCGGTTGCAATAACTAACGCGTCTGCATCCTGCAAAGCTTGGTATTCGTCGGTGGCAAAATATACTTTGCTGCCATAAATACGGTTTACATTTTCCATAGCTGCAGGGTCATAAGCGCTCACTTCGGCGCCTTGTTTCAACAATTCATCGATGATTACCAGCGCAGGGGCTTCACGAATATCATCCGTATCGGGCTTAAATGCTAAACCCCAAACAGCAATTTTTAAGCCTTTCAGGCTTTTGAAATGGCTTTCCAGTTTTTGTATCAGTACATGTTTTTGGGTTTCATTTACCTCCATCACCGATTTCAAAATCTGGAAATCGTAATTGTATTCGGTAGAAGACTGTACCAACGCTTTCACATCTTTCGGAAAACAGCTGCCTCCGTACCCGATTCCGGGAAACAAAAACCGTTTCCCTATACGTTGGTCAGCGCCAATACCAATACGAACCATATCCACATCGGCACCCATTTTTTCGCAAATGTTGGCTATTTCATTCATGAATGAAATTTTGGTTGCCAGAAAAGAATTTGCTGCATATTTGGTAAGCTCTGCAGAGCGTTCATCCATTATGTATACCGGGTTGCCCTGGCGAACGAAAGGTTTGTAAAGGTCTTCCATCACTTTTTTAGCACGGGCAGATGAAGTTCCTATAACAACCCTGTCGGGTTTCATAAAATCATCTACTGCAAATCCTTCCCGTAAAAATTCAGGATTGGAAACCACATCAAAATCAACTTTACAGTTTGCTGCAATAGCAGCATGTACCTTTTCAGAAGTCCCAACGGGTACCGTACTTTTATCTACAATAACTTTATAGGAAGTCAGGATTTTGCCCAGTTCGTCTGCTACTTTTAAAATATAGGATAAATCAGCAGAGCCGTCTTCATTGGGTGGGGTAGGGAGGGCAAGAAATATAATATCGGTTTTGTCTACTGCTTCTTTCAGGTCGGTAGTAAAGCTAAGCCTTTTGGCCCGGAGGTTTCTTTCAAAAAGGGTATCTAAATCAGGTTCATAGATAGGCATTTTGCCGTTTTTCATGGCATCCACTTTTGCTTTATCAATATCTACACAAATAACCTGGTTCCCGGTTTCTGCAAAACAAGTGCCAGTTACCAGGCCAACATAACCTGTACCTATTATACTTATATTCATAGTTCAATATTTGCTAATGGCTATTAGCTAATGGCTAATAGCTTTTATTGGGCGGCAAATATAACAACAAATAAAGATGCATTATAAGTGATGAGCGGTATGTGACAATCTGAAGTAGAAATAGAGATAATTTAACCACCCAACCTTTGCAGTAACTTATGCGTACTAGTGAATAATGAATATCTTCTGTTGGGAAAATTGGCCGGAATTATTGAAAGAATGAAATAATTACCCACGCAGGATGTTAATAAATTGTAATTTACATGAATTTCAATTTTAAATTAAGATGTAACTTTGAACCTTATAATTTTGTATTTAGTATGAAAAGAATCTTTACTTTTTTAGTTATCCCCTTTATTTTTTCAATTGCCTCTACGTTAAAGGTCTCGGCGCAAAATGATTGCAATTGCTGGCAGCAAAGGGATACTACTTTTCATTATGTGCCATTTGATCAATCATTATGCACCAGCGAATGTGGGGGTGATGTTGCGCCTTATTACCGCAACGATGACGGGGCAACCAACCTGATTATTTTACCATTTAACTTTTGTTTTTGGGGTGTTAATACCGATTCTGTTTATATTAACACAAATGGTAACCTTACATTTGGAAAATATGGTGCCGGATACACCACTTTTTCACCCGATACATTTCCGCAACTTGCTACGGTAGTACCTCCTATGATAGCGCCTTTCTGGGGTGATGTGGATATTGTTGGAGTTGCAGGCGGAACAGATGAAATATTGTATAAAATCACACCCCATTATATGATTGTACAATGGGATAGTGTGCGGTATTATAATCATGAAGACCCTAATAAGCTAAATTCATTCCAGGTAATTATTACCGACGGAAC
>DATHOL010000100.1:0-5528 GCA_035484895.1 Bacteroidia bacterium
GAGTTTACGGTAAGCGGACTGACCCAGGGCCAGATACTGCAGATGTATGACTATGCCGGAAACTTTATAAATACTGTTAAGGTTGATAGACCAACAATGCGATTGAACATAGCCGCACAGCCTAACGGAATGTATTTAATACGGATACTCGCACAAGACGGAACTTTAGTAAGCCAGAAGAAGATTGTAAAAACCTGGTAACAAAATAAAATCTGCCTCTGTTGAACCACCCTCCGAAAAGAGGGTGGTTTTTTTTGTGAAATTCCTTCGGATGAAATGTCACGGTTTTATACGTATCGGAAAATGTGACAAAAACCTTGTATCCCTTGTAGGGTAAGCCTTAAAGCCTATGTCACACCCTTATTTTGAAAAATACTAAATCGTGACATTTCATTTACTAATATAAATGGGTGGCATTTGTATGGTAAATTGTAATGCAATGGATTTGGTATGATGATGTATCGACTAGTTGACTAATATTTTTCTCCATGTTTCACTTTCGGCTACTTCTTTAATTGTTTCATTCCTTTTCTCTAAAAATCTTTTCATATAACTTGTCAGAACCAATTTTGAGAAAATAATACCCAGTGTTCCATAAGGGGCTTCAAATTCAAATATATCTTTCATGGTTGTTCTGTTTTCATGTTGCTCAAACAGATGTTCGTGGTAAATTTTCTTGAATATGCCTTTTACTTGTTCATCTACAAAATAAGTAGGGTATTCATACTTCGTTATTTTGCTGGTCAAATTTTGGTAAATGCCCAAATGTTTCGCCCTCCATGTTACGGTGTCATTCAATTTCATTACGCCGGAAGTTACACCTGCAATAGCTTTTTCATTTGTTTCTTTAGTGCTTAAGCAATGTAAATCAATACTCAAAGAAAAAAGAAAACATCTTTCAATAGGAGCGTTAATTGGAGTTGTGATTTCGATTTTGGGCATTAAGTTTTAATTCCGCATTTAATTCATTGCTTTACATAATCATACGAAATTCAGCCTTTCTTCTTCTTCACCACATTTCTGGCATTTTCAGTAGATGCTTTTAGCATATCAGAAAAAGTAGCGGTTGTAGCTATTTTTTGCTCATGCTTTTTTGCTCTGATTCTTCTTCGTTCCGCTTTAGGCTTTTTCATGGCTCAAAGATACGAAATTCGGGGCTGAAGGCTTATTCAGGCTCTGTGGCTCTCTTTGAATCCTCAGTGCACCTCTGTGTAACAAAAAAATCTTTCACTGAGAGAGAAGTCAGCAGAATTGGAAGAGATTCACAGAGATTTTGTAAAAGGCTTAATTCACCCGTATAGCGGTAATGGTAGCATTCCTGACCCAGGTTGTTGAGCCGGCATGTGCTGCTACCTGAATGTTGTAAGTAGTGGAAGCAGCAATGGTAACCACCGCTTGTGTAGACCAGGAGGTCCAGAATGTGTATACATAAGGTACGCTGGTACCCCAATAATGAGTTCCGTCGGTAAGGGTAATCTCCGTGCCGAAGGTTGCAGAGGTGGAATAAAGCTCTGCTGTTGAAATGATCAGATATGTTCCTGCTGTAGAAAGTGCCAATGGTAACGTATTGCCTGTAACATTTACAAATGATGCAGAGGCTGTAGAAAATTCAGTAGCTGCTGTTGTGGTGGAAGCAAACAGCGTAGAGTAATCCTGGTGTGTCTGGCATGCCGAGGAGTATATAGTTTGCCATGTTGGAGCCGCTGCGCCATTACTCATTAAGTATTGGCCCGAGGTTCCGGCAGTAGTAATATTAGAGCCTCCGCCTGTACCATAAAATACTCCGCCTGCTGTTCCTTGTAACGATACAACGGGCGTTCCCGAAGTAGGGGTAACAACTATAGGTGCAGTGCCTGTAATGCTGTTTACACCACCCATGGCAACCCATGTGCTGCTGGTATTGTTCCAATAATACAGGCCGGCCGGAACAGCTCCACCTGTATTATAAACTATCATCCCGTTTGAATTGGCTGCCGATGCCGGCGCACCTAATAAAGTAAATGCATTCAGGGAGGTAAGCGTAACGTAAGGCGGAAGTAACCCCGTTTGCCCTGCGGTATTGTTATTACTCAAGTCTAGTATAGCGCTGATATAGGCATTGTTGCCGCTGGTATTAATGGCTACATTCTGGGAAAACAAAGCTGCGGAAACTCCTGATAAACAAATAGTAATTATATATATTATATATTTATTTTTCATTAACTATAAATATATGATAAAATAATTGTGTTTTGGTTTCACATCGGGGATTTTATGCTGCAAAATTAGGTTACTTGCAGCACTTTTATACAGGGTGAAAAGCGATTTAACTATAGCTTAATAGTTTAGTAATAAAAGCTAAATTTTGGTAACATAAAATTTACCCGGAGAATGGAAAATGAATACAAATAAACCGGTAGAAAAGATTAAATATTGGCTATTTCAACAATATCTTTCACCTCTAAAATTTGTTTTTCGTAGCCTACTGTAACGGTGTGAATCATAGCCAGCCCTATTTCTTTCATAGTGCAGGCAAACTTTGGAAAAAGGAATTGCAATACCGGATACATCCAGCTGATGTATTTATATGCTTTCTGTGTGTTTTTTAATCCCTTGGTGGGTTGTATATAACCCGGCCGGAACATATAGGCCTTTTTGAAAGGCAGTTTCATCAAATCATTTTCTGTTTTTCCTTTCACCCTGGCCCACATGCTTCTGCCTTTTTCTGTGCTATCTGTTCCTGCTCCGGAAACATACGTAAAAACCATTCCCTGGTTTTGTTCGCAAAGTGTTTCCGCAACGTGCATTGTTAAGTCGTAGGTCAGGTGGCGGTATTCGGGTTCTTTCATGCCTATGGAAGTCATTCCAAGGCAAAAAAAGCAGGCATTATAATTGATCAGATATTCTTTAACAAGGCTAAGGTCGAAGAAGTTTTCGTGGATAATTTCATGAAGCTTGGGATGTGTAATTCCGCAGGGTTTTCTATTAATAACTAAAACATGTTCTACATCCGGGTGCATGAGGCACTCGTGCAATACGCCTTCACCAACCATTCCGGTAGAACCTGTAATAATTGCCCTTACTTTCATGCGAATTTCTATGCTTATTGATAACTAACTAACCCTCTGAACACCCAAAGGTAAATAAAATCTACTGCTGATATATTTAAAAGCGGACGACCCCGTCTATTTTACGTTATCACTATCGGCGCTAAAGCGGAAGCCCAGTCGTTTGCCTGTTTGGAATTGCATACGATTTGTTTCCTCTTCCATAGCCGATACGCTCACTTCTTTAATATTATCGAATGGAGGAACGTACAGGTTAAATGAAAGCGTATAAATGATTGCCGAGTTTATTATTTCGACTATGGCTTTTTTGTCTAAAATGGAATTTGCAAAATCGTTATAAAGGAAACCAAGTTGGCGCTTGCCTTCGAGGAAATAATGCATTTCGTGGTTTACAAAAATGCGGGCTATCAGGTAACCGGCGTCATTGGCGCGGTTGTAGGTAAATGAATCGGAAAGGAAATTATAAATACTGATTATTCCGCAATAGGAATTACCTTCATTGTTTTTCACATACGAATTCATCCAAATCTGGTGGCTCTGGTCGAATGTATAAACATTGGTCTGCATATAAAACACCAGCACATCTTCAGCAATGGTGAGGTTAGCTTCAAACTCGCCCTTGTCTTTATAAATTACGTTTATACGTTTGTCTAATGAATTTGCTTTTTGCGATAGCGATTTTGCAATTTCCAAAAGGCTTTCTTTCATCATTGCAAACGCATCGGTCATGTTTTTGCGCACATCCAACTGAAGGCTGGTTTTTTCTTTCAGCAGTTTTACTATCAGTTCCTCCGGTGTGAGCTTATCCGCCATCTGATTTTTACTAATATGCTCTAGCAAATATAACTCTTTGTTTGGAAGGGTTGCCCGAATAAATGCATTTGCCTTCTTCCATTTCTCCGTTCATGGGGATACAACGGATGGTAGCTTTGGTTTCTTCTTTTATTTTCTCTTCGGTTTCAGAGGTTCCGTCCCAATGGGCTAAAATAAAACCGCCTTTTTTATCCAGGATTTCTTTAAAAGTTGCATAGTCATCCGCTTTAACCGTATTCTCTGCGCGGAATGCGGATGCTTTATCGTAAAGGCTTTTTTGAATTTCAACCAACAGGTTTTTTACATAGGCCGTGATGCCATCTATAGGCACAAATTCTTTTTTCTTCAAGTCGCGGCGGTAAACTTCTACGGTTCCTTTTTCCAAATCTTTTGGTCCTATTGCAAGTCGAACCGGAACACCCTTTAATTCATATTCGGCAAATTTCCAGCCGGGGCTACGGTTATCGCTTTCATCATAAAGGGAACGTATCCCTTCGATCTTAAATTCTTGTCTGAGTTTTGAAACTACTTCATTAATTTGTTGATGCTGCGCTTCTTCCCTATAGATAGGAACAATTACCACCTGGTGCGGTGCAAGCATAGGAGGCAATACCAGCCCTTCATCATCGGAATGGGTCATTACCAAGGCACCCATCAACCGTGTGGATACACCCCATGATGTTGCCCATACAAAATCTGATTTCCCTTCTTTATTCAAAAATTTCACATCAAACGCTTTCGCGAAATTTTGTCCCAAAAAGTGCGAAGTGCCCGATTGCAATGCTTTACCATCCTGCATCATTGATTCGATGCAATAGGTATCTACAGCTCCGGCAAAGCGTTCATTTGCGGTTTTTATGCCTTTAATAACCGGCATCGACATCCACTTTTCAGCGAATTCGGTATATATATCCAATATGCGTAATGTCTCTTCAATAGCCTCCTGGCTGGTAGAGTGGGCGGTATGCCCTTCCTGCCATAAAAACTCGGTGGTGCGCAGAAATAAGCGCGTGCGCATTTCCCATCTCACCACATTGGCCCATTGATTGATAAGCAAAGGCAAATCGCGGTACGATTGAATCCAGCCTTTATACGTATTCCATATAATTGTTTCAGATGTTGGCCGCACTATGAGTTCCTCTTCCAGTTTAGCAGTTTCATCTACAACTACTCCTTCGGGAGAGTTTTTTAAACGGTAATGGGTAACTACTGCACATTCCTTTGCAAATCCTTCTACGTGGGCTGCTTCTTTAGAGAAAAAAGATTTAGGAATAAACAACGGAAAATAAGCGTTGGAGTGCCCGGTTTCTTTAAACATGTCGTCTAATGCTCGTTGCATACGTTCCCAAATAGCATAACCATAGGGTTTGATTACCATGCAGCCTTTAACTGCAGAATAATCAGCCAGTCCGGCTTTAATGACAATTTCGTTATACCATTGGGAATAATCCTGCTCCCTCGATACTATTGCTTTACTCATACTGCTTGAAAAATGTTAAAAACTTATTTTGCCTCTATTCTTCACATAAAATTCATTTTTAATGACTACCTTCGTATCAGTTTTTAAAGGTAAGGTGAAAAATATTCAGGCGAGGCAAAAGTACACAATAAACCTTTGAGAAAACAGAAAGTCTAACCTTCAAACTCAAGTCAGAACACCAATGAAAA
>DATHOL010000101.1:0-6412 GCA_035484895.1 Bacteroidia bacterium
GGTGGAATATCTTTCAGCTAACACTTCTATCAATTTATTTAACTGAGTTTGCGCAGTAACATCCCAAACGATTTTATAAATTTTCCTGCGAATTGCCACGCTACCACTTTTTCATTTCTTTCATTACTTGTTCATTAGTAACAAATTTACCCGCCTTTACTCTCTTTTCAGCTTCTTCAATTTCTTTGTTGTATTGCGCTTTTGTAATTCGTTTGGTAGAATTTAAGTCCTCAATGTAATATAAAACCAACCGAACTGTATCTTCATCCTTTATAGATAATACTTTTTTTGCAAGCGTATTTTTCTGTTTTTCAAACTTTTTAATACCAATATTTTTACTTTCAACTGTGACTGCCATAATTCGTTTTGTTAGTAATGCAAATTTATGAATAATACTCCAATTTATTCTACAATCATTTTTCCATCTGATACAAGTTTTCCGTTTTCGGTTATTATACGGTAGAAATAGATACCGGTTGCTTTATCTGCCAAACTTACCTGTGTATTACCAATGTTCAATGGTGTGGTGTAAACCCGTTGTCCCAATTCATTATAAATTAAAACAGAGCATTTGCTTTCGACGTTTTGAAGGCTAATGGTGAATGTTCCATTATTGGGATTTGGAAATACTTTGCAGGAAACATCGGCAACAATAGTATTTACAGAACTGATAGTATTCGTAAACAGATTTTGTGTCGTGTCTGTAATAACAGCCGCATTAAAATCAAAGTAAATATAGCCTGTGTTTTTTATTATAGTACCATTGGGTAAACCTGCTTTTGGTTTGATGCGGTATTGCACAAAACCTGTTGAGCCTGTTGGATTAACGGTACTATCAGGTAAATTGATATTATTGAATCGTACCGTAAGAATATTGCCAGTCAGCATTGCTGTATTCTGATAACTATAGTTAATCAGCTGGAATGTATTTAAGTCTAAATTATTATCAAGCGTATCAGCTATTAAAATGTTTTGTGCTGCGGCACTCCCCGTATTTTGAAAGTGAATGGTGTAAGTAAAATAACCATCATAATCGGGCGCAACATTCACCGGATAAACTGTTTTACTATTCGGGTCATGCGAGTTTAGTACATAGTAACAATACTGATAGGTATTATTGCCCGGGTGATTATCCGTAAGCGGAGTAACTGTTACATATACGCATATAGTATCACCAGCTTTTGCATTTGTATCGGTTTTGAAAATTAAATTGAAGGCATTGTTATTATTTATCGTGCCGTAATTTGCAATGTGGTAGGTAAAATTATTGCCCGAAATTACGGAGGGAGTTAATGCTCCTGCGCCCAGCCCAATATAGGTAACCAGTCCCGATACTGTAATTTGCACCGTACCGCTATCGCCGTAGGCGCAGTTAAGATTATACCATTGAGACATATCTCCTGCAACTACACTTAAATCATGTTGCATGCCGGGAAATATTAACCCTGTGGTAGTTACCGATTGTACTCCAACATCAAAACCTGAAGGACAGGTAAGTGAAAAATTAACATTGGTATCAATTTGTGCCACCGTCGCGATAGAATCCAAACCGGGATAGGTACATTGTGCTATAAATGGCATCATTCCTAATGTATCTACAACCACTTTATATGTTCCACCTGTATCAGGAAAATCATACACGCCATTAACGGCTGTATAGGTTTGACCTAATAATGTGTTGCTTCCATTGTATATTTTTATGGGAATATTTACAATATTTCGGTATCCGGTATCTCTTTCGCAATGGCTGATAGAATCGGTGTAAGTAAAGCCAACAATTCCATAAGCAGAGGGGCAACCATTTGGATTACCGGGGCCACAAAGTGGGTATGCTAGTGTTGCTGCATTCATACCATGAACATAATTTGGTAGGCATGTGAATGGGTTTCCTGTAACATTAAATTGAGCAGTATCTGTAAGGGAATTAGGGAATAAGGGAAAGCATGAAATATTATTATTTGAACACTCAAATTCATATAAGAATTGAGGTAAAGTAGGTAGAGAAGACAGATGATTATTCGAGCACACTAAGTTATCAAGGAATTGCGGCAGCGATGGAAGTTTAATTAATTGGTTTTCTTGACACTGAAGCCATCGTAACCCTGCCGGTAAGGAGGGCAAACTATCTAGACTATTAGTATAACACATTAAATATAAAAGTGAGGATGGTAAAGGAGGTAAGTTGATTAGTGAATCTTGAAAACAGGCAAGTGAAATAAGAGAATCTGGCAATGTCGGTAAACTATCTATAGGATTTTGGGCACAAAATATGGTTTTAAGTGAACTTGGAAGTGTAGGTAATGTTGTTAAGTGATTACCGAAACAATCAAGAGTATCTAAACCACTAGGCAAAGAGGGAAGATTTGTTAAGTTATTATAGCCACAATCAAGAAACGTAAGATATGTAGGTAAGGCCGGAAGGCTAGAGATTAAATTACCATCTAATTCTATATATGTTAGATGGGGAGGCAAGGTAGGAAGACTTGTGATTTTATTAAAATACGCAGCTAAATATGTGAGCCCAGATGGTAAGGTAGGCAGCATAGTCAATTGATTTCCTCCACAAATTAAAGTTTGTAGAGTACTCGGTAAAGCAGGTAGACTTGTTAATGTATTAGGATTAGGTGATGGAGAACCATTACCACAATCCAACGTTATCAATCCTTTAAAATATTGCACACCTGTAAGGTCATGTATGCCGAGGTTTTCGGCATAAATACGAGTAAGGGATAATACTGAGGCATTGGTAGTATCCATCTGGTTGCCGCTCATGGCAGAGGGTACAACAGTATTCAGATAAGCAGCAAAGTTGGCATCGGGTATGGTAACGTATTGTGCATAAGAGCTATTTCCCAATGAGAATACAACTAATAGTAAAAGGCAAAGTTTTTTCATGGTCTTATTTTAATTCGATACAAAGATGCGTTTAAATAGCTCAATCTCAAGCCACACTTATTAAATGGCGGGTTTCACTTATTAAACGGCAGGTTTTGGGCGGTAAACGGTATAAAAGGCCTACTCCACATAAATCTTCTGCACCGCCCACTTATATTTATCTAAAATAAATTTACGTTTTACTTTAAGGGTAGGGGTAAGTTCTCCGCCTAAAGTGGTCCATTCATCGGGTAGAAGTTCATAGCGTTTTACTTGTTCCACATGGCCAAAAGAGGCATTCAGGCGGTCGCGTTCGGCATCAAATAGTGCAGTTACTTTTTCATTTTGCACTAATAATCTATGTTCAGTTATTGGAACATTGTTTGTTTTGCACCATGCTTCTAAATTATGGAAGTTAGGAACGATTAATGCTCCTGTAAATTTCTGTCCGTCGCCTACCACCATTATCTGCGATATGTAGGGAGATTCTTTAAATTTATTTTCAATAGGCTGGGGTGCCACATATTTCCCGCCCGAGGTTTTTAATAATTCCTTTTTCCGGTCGGTTATCATTAAAAACTTATTGTCTGCAAAAATACCAATATCTCCGGTGTGAAACCAGCCATCGCGGTCAATAGCTTCCATAGTAAGATCGGGGCGTTTGTAATAGCCCATCATCACATTCGGGCCCTTACATAATATTTCGCCGTCATCGGCAATTTTCACTTCTACTCCGGGTATCAACGGGCCAACGGTTCCGAATTTTGCATCGCCGGGTGTAAGCCTGTTTACCGAGATAACCGGAGAGGTTTCTGTAAGCCCGTAACCTTCCAGTACAGGGATTCCCGCTGCCCAGAATATTCGTTGTAGCCGTGGTTGCAGGGGTGCGCTGCCCGATGCAATTACTTTTACATTTCCACCTACGCCTGCCTGCCATTTTTTAAATACCAGTTTACGGGCAATGCTCAATTGAAAATCATACCACCAGCCATTAGCGTTATTCATTTCAAAACGGATTCCAAGGTCAACCGACCAAAAGAAAAGTTTCTTTTTTATGCCTGTCAACGCATTTCCTGCTGCCAATACTTTGTCATATACTTTTTCCAGCACACGCGGAACAGCTACAAATACATCCGGTTTTACTTCTTTCAGGTTATCGCCAATGGCATCAATACTTTCTGCATAATAAATAGATATTCCTAAATATTGATAGAGATAATTCAGCATGCGTTCGTATACATGGCATAGTGGAAGAAAACTCAAGGCTTTGCCATCTTCCCGCACCGGTACAAATACTTTTGCCGCCAAAACATTACTTACTAAATTATTGTGCGATAGCATTACACCTTTAGGTGTTCCGGTAGTTCCGGAGGTATATATCATAGTTGCCAAATCCATGTGGCTAATGGACCTCTTAATTGCGTCTAACTTTTCCGGAACAGGATTTTTTTCACCAATACTCAAAAATTCTTTCCAGTGCGGTGCGCCATTTATCTCATTAAACGTATGCACATTTTTTATGGTAGGAATTTCTTTTGCAATAATTTTAATGCGGTCATATAGTTTTTCATCAGAAACAAAAACATATTTTATTTCCGCATCTGTAAAAATAAATTTGTAGTCGTCATCACTGATAGTAGGATAAATTGGAACATGGACTGCGCCAATCATCAAAATGGCCAGATCAACAAAGTTCCACTCAATGCGGTTGTTGGAACAAATGGTGGCTATTCCATCACCTTTATTAATCCCCGCATCCAAAAACCCATAGGCAAGAGTTTCCGCAGTTGAAATAAAATTTTCCGTACTTATTTTCAGCCATGAACCGTTAACCTTTGAGGCAATACAATCCTCTTTCGGATATTTTTCTTTTTGAAGATAAGGTATATCGAATATGCGCAATGAATCCATGTTAATAGTATCTTAGGGTTTAATGAAAAACTAAGATACTATTAATTTTAGTTCCTGAATTATGCAACCTGAATTACCCAGCAATCCAAGGTAAAAAAGGTTATTTTTTTGTCGGTGGTGTAGGAACTTTTATTGGTTGGAATCTCCATGAAGAGAAATTTCTTGCGGTGCCGTTATTTCCTTTTTTATCATCTGCACGATTGGCAATTACTTCATACGTAAAGGAAGCATTAGATGTGCCATGATTCATCTCAACCACATCAAAACCTGTAGCGGTGCGGTTAGTAACATAAAGGCTGTTCGGGCACTCGTCATTCATAGTTAGGATGACACGAAGAGGATGTTGTTCATTAATGGCAACATTTTTGGCATAAATAGGATCCAAATCAATATGAATTTTTCCGTTTACAAGCGAAGCGGTACCAAAGTCCTGAAATAACAATTCCGGGGCTTCAGAACAATACATTAACCGGGTATCTCCCTTGGTGTCTTCAACCACCGTTGATTTACCTGCGGTGCTTACCAGTAGCTGATTTGAATAAATACCATAATAAGATGTTCCGTCGTAATATGCGGCATGAGTCCAATTGCTATTGTTAGTAAACCCTCCGCCCATAGAATTTGTGCCGCCGGTGCTGTTACCAACCACAGCATTAAGTCCCGTTCCCAAAACACCGTTTGTGGTAGCTGTTCCGGAAACACCCGTGGTACTGCCAAGACCTGCCACGCCTATATTAGAACCAAAACCATAGACTCCGGTTGCTCCCGTACCATACACACCGTCTAAAGTCCCTGTACCATATACACCATATGAACCTGTACCAGTCGCACTGCCATATAAGCCCATAGAACCCGTGCCGGAAGTAGAGCCGTTTATAGCTACGGAGTTGGCACCCTGTGCCGAACCGTAAATTCCCGTTCCGCCGTTTCTGTAATTAGAACCTTGAACACCATAACCTCCGCTTTGAGAAGTTTCCCCTAAAATACCAATACCTGCACCTGCACCGGGTGCTCCAGTATTGGTTACCTCTAATGCAGTTCCTGCTGCATTAGAGTTTTGAATATTATGAGACACGGTGGCGTTAGCACCAGTTTCTGTTAAGTTAAATCCATTAAGGGTCAGGGTTGTATTTTGAATTAACGGATTTGCACCGCCTAATTGGACCGTTGTTCCATTTAAAGTTAAACCATTATTTGCTGCAGTTAAAGTTCCACCCGCTGAAAGGGTAGTTACATTCCAGTTTGATCCATCGCTTTGCAACCTTACCGACCCGGTAGTAAGTGGAAGTGGGGTTATGGCTGTACCATTTTCCATAATTGCCCCTGCCGTGGGAGAGGTAATATTTATAGTGCCTTTTGCGCTTCCGTTATATACAATGGTATAGATACGGCGTACGTCTGTAACTGCCGAAGGTAATGCAAGAGTATAGACTGTAGCCACTGCAGTGGGAGTAGCAATAATAGTGCTGTAATCGTTTGTTAAAGTTGTGGTAGTACCAACCCCCGGGGCCAAATCAATGGTTCCTGTACCAAAACTACCGGCATCATCCAGCCTGCTAACAGGCGTAATGGTACCGAATCCCGCAAAACCACCTGTTGGAGGAACAACTACACCATAATTGGCTGT
>DATHOL010000102.1:0-4413 GCA_035484895.1 Bacteroidia bacterium
TGAAAATGTGATTTTGCTTCTTTTGGAATCAAAAATTTTGGAGTAAGTGGCCAGCCAAGGTTCTTTTTAGTAAGTTTTACTTCCTCTTCACCTAACGCTGAACCATGGGCTGCACAGCTATCTTGTTTATTAGGCGAGCCAAAGCCAATGTGTGTCCGGATCAGGATTAGAGATGGCTTTTCTGTTTCTTGTTGCGCAACACGAATTGCATTTTCAATAGCCTCCAAATCATTGCCATCTTCTACCGATTGAGTATGCCAACCATAGGCTTCGAATCGTTTTGCATGGTCTTCTGTAAATGCGGCCTGTGTTGATGTGGCAAGTGTGATGTGGTTATTATCATACAGGTAAATTAATTTACCAAGCTTTAAATGGCCTGCTAATGGGCCTGCTTCAGCAGACACACCCTCCATAAGGTCGCCATCGCTGACTAGTCCGTAGGTATGGTGATTGATTATTTCAAACCCGGGTTTATTATAGCGTACTGCAAGATATGCTTCTGCCATAGCCATTCCAACTCCATTGGCAAATCCTTGTCCAAGAGGACCTGTAGTAGTTTCAACCCCCGGGGTTAAACCGCGTTCAGGATGGCCGGGTGTTTTGCTTCCCCACTGACGAAACTGCTTAATTTGTTCAATAGGCAAATCATATCCTGTAAGATGAAGCAGGCTATATAACAGCATAGAGCCGTGTCCGGCAGACAGCACAAACCTATCCCGATTGAACCAACCGGGATTTCCAGGATTATGCTGCAGGAATTTTGTCCATAACACATAAGCCATAGGAGACGCTCCGAGAGGGAGGCCCGGGTGCCCGCTATCAGCTTTTTGAACAGCATCCACAGACAGAAATCGTATAGTATTAATGCAAAGTTGATCCAGTTTTGAAAGATTAACTTTTGATGTTTGGTGCAAGCTCATAGGCACTTTTAATTAATTAATAAAAGACTACATTTTTGCGTACAGGTGGATTACATATTTTTAAAGAAAAATTACATAATTCACACTTTTTAAATCCAGCCACCCTTGAAAGTTGTTCTTTTATTTTCATGTCGATTTATTTTTAGAGCGAATAATTAACCGTAGTGATTGGTCATAGGTAACATAGTTCCATAACCAGTTAATGAAGATAAAAATCCTGTTTTTAACTCCGACAATAGCCATAAGGTGAACAAAAGTCCAAACAAGCCATGCAAAAAAGCCTTGAAATTTTACAAAAGGCAAGTCAGCTACCGCAAGATTTTTACCAATGGTTGCCAAAGAACCCAAATCCTTATATTGGAATGGTACGAGTTTTTTATTTTCATACCTGTTTTTAAAATTCGAAGCAAGCCTCTTTGCCTGCTGTATGGCAGTTTGTGCCACCTGAGGATGCCCGTTTGGATATTTTTCTTCTGACATAAAAGCAATGTCGCCTATGGCAAAAATATTTTCAAGTCCTTCAATCTTATTATACCTGTCAACCTTAATTCTGTTATTGCGGACAAAGGCTTCTTTCGGAATACCATCTAATTTATTGCCGGTAACCCCTGCGGCCCAAACCAAATTTCTGGAATTTAAAATGCTACCGTTAGAAAGGGTTATGTTCTTGCCGTCATACTCTTTTACACTTGTATTGGTGAGAATTTCCACACCCAGTCGTTTCAGGTATAATTCAGCTTTTTGGGAAGCAGCAGAGGACATTGTCCCTAACAATTTGGGAGAAGTTTCTATAAGAGTAATCTGCATATTCGTAAAATCCAATTCAGGATAGTCTTTGGGCAGAATATGTTTTTTCATTTGAGCTAATGTACCTGAAACCTCTACTCCTGTCGGGCCTCCTCCAACTATAACCATATTCATTAATGACTGCTGTTCGTCTTTATCTGTAACAGTCAGTGCCATTTCATAGTTTTCAAGTATTCTGTTTCTTATATCCAGTGCTTCTGCAACCGATTTCATGGGTAAAGAATATTCTTGCATCTTTTTGTTCCCATAAAAATTTGTATCCGCACCAACAGCAAGAACCAGGGAATCATACTTTATTTTCCCTATCCCAGTAGTTACATAATTAGCTTGCGTATTAATAAAAATTACTTCAGTAACCCGTATATGGATGTTTTCGGTTCCCTGAAATATTTTTCGGAAAGGAAAGGAAATGGTACTGGGCTCCAATCCGGCTGTGGCTACCTGGTAGAATAAAGGTTGAAACTGATGGTAGTTATTCTTATCCAATAATACAACTTGGTAATTACTATTTACCAGCCCCCTCACCAATTTAAGTCCGCCAAAACCGCCACCAATAACTACAATTCTTTTAAGTTTTGTTTCGGGGATATTGGCTTCCATAATTTATTCTTTATTTACTAAAACTACTATTTCGCAATATACGTAAAAACGCACACCTTATTTTACATTATTCGATGAACATCTATAAATGAACTTTTAACATTAACTAAAAACCGACAAATAAAAAACCCGTCTGTTGCGGGCTTTCCTGATTTTTTTATGTTCACTTAATTTCGTTGAAAGTATTCATAGAGTTTGCACAACGCAAAAACACTATAAGGATGAGGTGCGTAGATTTCAACGGCATGCAACATACCGTCTTCAACGCCGGTTATATATTTATCGGCAAGAATTATCTTTTTAAAGTCAAATTCTTTAGAAATTATAGTTGCCATATTTTTAAAATCCTGTTCTTTGCTCATAACCTGCCCATTAAGATTTCATATTACAGTATTTTATCACCTGTCACTCCTTATCTTCCGGATCATTTTCGTTGTTTTCTTTAATCGAATGAACGGGTTCCTTTGCTAGAAATAATACCGATTTATCATTCCGGCTATTTCCATTTTCCCGGAAATCTTGAAAAAACTCAACAGGATATATTGGGTGAATAAACATTATGTCGTCATTTTTATCGTGGCTTGAAACAACCATATAAATAGGAAAAGTTCCTTCTTCTATATTTGGTTCACTTTTTATGGCTCTTTTTGCCAGGTTCTGTGCGGTTCGTTTTGATTTTTTAAATAGTTTTCCTTTTTCCGTGTTCATGATGTTTCGTTTTTAAATAATACCTTTTCATTGAATTCAAATACAAGGTACAACGCCTACCACATTTCCAATTAAAATATTCGGTAAACATTAACATGCTTAAGGTGAATATAAATTAATCAAGGATAAAAATGTTCACCTATTAAATAAGAAGTTTCAGACACTAACATCAGCAATCAAGTTTAGAATGATTACTGTTAAATTCACTCTCATCGGGTCCGTGCCTCCTGCCCAATGTCTCTTTGGCTAACCCTATCGTTGTTTCAGCAGTTCCAAATAAAGTCGTTTTTTTATTATTCATTGCTGCAAATATTAAAGCTTGCTTAATTTCAAATGGTCTTTTAATTACTAAAGTATTCCCAATAGCTTTTTTCATTTCAGGTTTTCGACTAACAACAATAAAAGGCGGTTGAACCTAAATTATTATTCGGTGAAAAATTTAAAGAGGGTTCAATCTTGCAAACGAAGAGCCCCGATATCTTTTTATCGGGGCTCTCACTTAAGCTGCATCACTTTTATTCTACTGGTTATTCACCATACTCCGTTCCCTGATATCCGGGTTTTCCACCTGTTTGTGATGTGCCTTTTGATTGTTGCGATTTCTCAGATTGCTGGTTCATTTTTCTGGAATTTGATCCGGAATCAGATCCCATGCTCCCTGAGTTGGATCCCGTATGTGAAGGTGATTTCGCCGAATGGTGGCCCGGTTTTTCCTTACGATCATCTCTTTTATCGGGATGCTCACTTTTGTGTCTGTTCATAACGTTTAAATTTTAAAATTACTGATTATTGGAATTCACAATGCAAAATAAATACGCTATTCATTTTTCATACGATAATTTCGGTGAATGCTGAATTATATTGGGTTAAATTCTCCCTTCCATCGATAAAATAATGACTCTTCACAATTGTAATCTATTTGTCTGCCTCGGGCGGCACAATAAATTCTTCGCCCCTGATAAATTATCCTAAATAATGAAAGATACAATAGCCTAGAACATCTATTAATAGTATAACTCCAATAATTGTTGTTTTATTAATATTAAGTTTAATATACTTGTTGGTTTCCCTTTTTGATTTTATATTCGCAATTGCATTTTTAATGCTGTTTGGAATTCTTACAAAGGCGCTTTCGCTTTTAGAAATATATTCATACGCTCCATTCCGCAAACAATCTATTGCCACCTGCACTTTATCCTGGCCTGAAAGCATTATTACAGTAATATCTTTTGATGCCGATTTTATATCACGAAGCACATGCATGCCATTCATAGCATCGGGATGTTCATAATCACTTAAATTATAATCCAGGATAACTATATCGGGGTTATTTTCAATGTTCTGAATAAATTCTTCCCCTGTATTATATTCTGAAATT
>DATHOL010000103.1:0-14228 GCA_035484895.1 Bacteroidia bacterium
AATGGTTAAAATACTTTCCAACAATGCGCCGCATATTAATTGGTGGGCAAGGAAACAGGAAACTATTGACTACATAAAAAAGTACAAGCACAACCCCAATTACTTAAGCGATATTGAATTGCCGTTGGAGAAAATTAATCCCTACTCCAATTTAAAAGAAGTAATTGCCCATTCCAATATATTGCTGATTGCCGTGCCATCCGCTTTTATGAGTGAATCTTTTAAAGATCTGACCAAAAAAGATTTTGAGGGAAAAATGATTTTCTCACTGATAAAAGGAACCTTGCCCGATAAGAAATTAATGGTGAGCCAATACTTCCATAAGCATTTTGAGGTATCCTTAAATTCCTTTGGAATGATTGCAGGGCCCTGCCATGCGGAAGAAGTAGCATTGGAAAAACTTTCTTATTTAACGGTGGCTTGTTCCGACCAAACTGCGGGAGAGAACATGGCAAAGCTATTAAGCTGCCGCTATATTAAAGCCTGCACTTCCAACGATATGCAAGGCATAGAATATACGGCTGCTTTAAAAAATATTTATGCTGTAGCAAGTGGCATCTGCCACGGGCTTGGCAATTATGGCGATAACTTTCAGGCAGTACTGGTGGCAAATGCCATACAGGAAATAAGCCGCTTTATAAATGTGGCATATCCTAATACCAGAGATACAAATCTATCGGCTTATCTTGGGGATTTATTAGTAACTGCTTATTCCCAATTCAGCCGTAACCGAATGCTTGGAAGTATGGTTGGCAAAGGTTATTCGGTGAAATATGCGCAAATGGAAATGAACATGGTGGCAGAAGGATATTACGCTGTGAAAACTATTTACACACTCAATCAAAACTATAAAGTGGAAATGCCGATTTGCGATGCGGTTTACAGAATATTATATGAAAAAATGTCGCCATCGGTAGAAATTCGCTTACTTGCAGAACGACTCGCTTAATTATGGAAAAACTCAGCTCCTGCCCTATTTGTCAATCTACAGAATTGAAGCATTTTTTAGATTGCAAGGACTATACCGTAAGCAAGGATACATTCGCTATTTCAGAATGCGCCACCTGCGGGTTTCACTTCACCAATCCCCGCCCTACTGAGGCTGAATGCGGTAAATATTACCAGAGCGAAGATTATATTTCTCACTCCGATACTAAAAAAGGGCTTATCAATAGCCTCTATCATTATGCACGAAAATTTACGTTAAAGAAAAAACTGAAATTAGTGAATGAAACCGTAGGGGCACAAAATGTTGTGCCCTTACAACAACGCAATCTTTTGGATTTAGGTTGTGGCACCGGTGCATTTTTAAATATCTGTAAAGAAAATGGATGGAAAGTGCAGGGTATTGAACCATCAGCCGAAGCGAGAGAGGTTGCAAAAAAGAACTACGGAATAGAATTGAACGATGTAAATAACTGGGAAAAAATTCAGGATAATTCTGTTGATGTAATAACCGCATGGCATGTATTAGAACACATCTATGAATTAGAACGCGAGGTGAACCAGGTAAAAAGAGTACTCTCAAGTGGAGGCACTTTTGTAGTTGCATTACCCAATTGCAGTTCTGCTGATGCACAATTTTACGGTAAGTATTGGGCTGCTTATGATGTACCACGGCACATCTGGCATTTTACACCTGCCGATGTGAAACGTTTTTTTGAAAGCCAGGGTTTTAAATTAGAATCTGTATTACCTATGCCTTGGGATGCCTACTATATTTGTATGTTAAGCGAGAAATATAAAGCCGGCAGTGTTAACTATGGCAGGGCTATGGTACATGGCTGGACATCTAATAACAATGCTAAAGACAGCGGCAATACCTGGAGCAGCCAGATATATATTTTGAAGCCTGTTAAGTAAGAGGGCAAAACCTTTTATATTTGTATCTATAATTCTACCCTATGCCTATAACAATTGGTATTACAGATTGCGAAGAATGGGCCAATTACGAACATTGGATAAAAGAAAGCAGTGAAGATGTTGCTGTAGTTATGCTTAAACCCGGTGAAGGTGAAGATAGCTTCGTAAGCCATTGTGATGGGGTTATACTAAGCGGAGGAGAAGATGTTCAGCCTTCACTATATGGTAAACCTGAATATGTTTCAGAATATAAATTGACAGACTTTAATCCGGAAAGAGATAAATTCGAATTAAGCATTATTAAAGAAGCGGAAGAATTCAAAGTTCCGTTGTTAGGTATTTGCAGAGGCTCGCAATTAGGCAATGTTTATTTTAAAGGCACGTTGATTCCTGATTTGCCAAGTGCCGGAAAAACAACCCATTCAGGCGGACCAAAAACAGATACAACACATGGCGTTAAACTGACTGAAAACAGCAGGCTTCACCAAATTATCGGAGTAACCAAAGGTGAAGTAAACTCGCACCATCATCAATCCACAGATAAGCCTGGCAAAGGTCTTATAGCAACTGCAATTTCTGATGATGGTGTTGTAGAAGGATTGGAAAAAACCAAGAAACATGATGAGGAATTTTTCCTGCTTGTTCAATGGCACCCGGAAAGAATGGATGCAAATAATCCGTTCTCTGGAAAACTGAGGGACGCATTCCTGAATGCCTGCAAAGAATATAACCAGTATTCCGACCTCAATCAATCATTAAGCGTTACTCCGTAATAAACAAAATTAATTTATGAAAACCAAAACACCGAAAGAAAGCTACACCATATCCACCGAAATAGTTCTTCCTAACGATACCAATGTACTCGGAAACCTAATGGGAGGGCGGCTTTTGCATTGGATGGATATTACTGCAGCCATCTCAGCTCACAGGCATTGCCATAGAGTAGTTGTTACTGCATCTGTAAACCACGTATCCTTTGAACGCGCTATAAAATTGGGCGATTATGTAACTGTTGAAGCTAAAGTATCACGTGCTTTTACTACATCAATGGAAGTATTTATCGATGTTTTTCTCGAAGACAGTAACACAGGCAAAAAAGTAAAATCGAATGATGCAACCTATGTGTTTGTGGCGGTTGACCAGCTTGGCAGACCCATTGAAGTACCACAAATAGTACCGGAAACAGATGAGGAAAAAGAACGTTACGACAAAGCATTAAGAAGAAAACAATTAAGTTTATTGTTAGCAGGAAAATTGAAACCCCATGAGGCACCGGAATTAAGAGAACTATTTTTGGAAAAGGAAAAATAAATAATAAATGCCCCAAACCTCCCGAAATGAATTCGGGACAGGCTCTAAAGGGATTATATAAAATAATGGCTTTAAAAATATATACTAAAACAGGAGACAAAGGCCAGACAGGCCTTTTAGGCGGTACCCGCGTACCCAAGCACCACATGCGTATTGAAGCGTATGGAACAGTAGATGAACTGAATTCATGGATTGGATTATTGCGGGATTCAATTTCTGACGAACACCAGAAAAGTATTTTGATTGAAACCCAAGACAGGCTGTTTACTATTGGCTCATCTTTAGCATCGGACCCGCAAAAATCAAAAGTTAAAATACCCCATATAACAGAAGGTGACATTACGCTTTTCGAAAAAGAAATGGATACGATGGATGAAGTGCTGCCACCTATGAAAAGCTTTGTACTTCCCGGCGGACATGAACTTGTTTCCAAATGCCATATAGCCCGCTGCGTATGCCGCAGAGCGGAAAGAAGAGTCAATCATTTGGCAGAAAATGAACCGGTGGATGATTTGGTAATAAAGTATCTCAACCGCCTTTCCGATTATTTATTTATGCTTTCGCGCAAACTGGCACATGACCTGAATGCCCTGGAAACTCCCTGGAAACCGAGAATGTAAAACAGAGATAAGTTATAAGATATGAAATATTTTAAATTCCTATTTGTCGCTTATATCTTATCTCTTATAACTTATAACTCAGCCTTTTCCCAGTATCTCTATAAAATTCCAAAGCAAACAATAGACCCATTTAAGATTCTTGGCCAGCGCTCAACGGAGTTTGGATATTCAAATAGCAACGCGCCAAAATCCGTAAAATTGGACATGGAGGCCTTTGAAATCAGCACTCAGATTACATTCGGACAGTACAAAGAATATTTGAAGGACATAAAAAAAGATTCGTCGCATAAATTTTATTTGTCTCAATTACCCGATACAAGTATGTGCTTGCCTGAAACGTATAAAGAATATGTTTCCGGAAATAGCTATGATGATTTCCCGGTAGTCGGCATAACCTGGGAAGCCGCTATGAATTATTGCCGATGGATAACTGCAAGCAATAATAAAGGTGCTATTGCATTTATTTGCAGATTACCAAGTGAATCTGAATGGTTGGATACTTATAATTATTTACAGGCTGCATCAATCAAAAATGATTTGAGCCAAAATTATTCCGATTGGTTGCTTAATGCCCATGATGAGGATTGGTGGGACCTTGAGCATAGTTTTAGTTTTGATTATATTTATATGGCCAGTAAGAAAGAACCCAATGTTCTAAAGCGGAAATCTGTAATAGGTGATTCGTATTTATTCAAAATGGAAAACCTGGCAGATTACGTAGAAATATATGGCTATCAAGATCATGGTTATAGGCAAATTGGATTCAGAGTTATTAAGGAACCTATTGATACCAATGTAGCAGACATAAAAGGGAAACAAAACTTGAAAATAAATTTACAAATTCTGAAAAGTTGGGGATTGAAATAATGCAAAACATGAATAAAAAAATAAACTTATTTTTTGCTATCGTTTTATTAAGCATTTGCTCATTACATGCCCAACCAATTTTACATGCTTACTCAGGGCGCTTATTTTCCTGCAAATACCATATTGCATCAGATATGTTAGATGGAAAATATACCTCGTACTACAAAAATGGAGTTAAAAAATCGGAGGGTGAATTTAAATATGGCAACAAAGCAGGTGAATGGACTGTTTGGGATTCTACCGGAAAGTTAAGGGTAAAACGTATTTATTCCAATCCATTTGAATACAGGCAAGTTGTTCCAGTTGTTTCATCGGAAGGGCCAATTCCATTACTCGACAAACCTCTTTATACTTTGCAACGCGATAGCTCGGGCAAATGGATATATTATAACCTGGCAGAACGAATGGTTGCCTATCAACAACGAAATTTTAAATGCTTCTATACAAGTAGCCCCCAAGTATTCTTTGATTGCAAAACACTTTTTAATATTCTTTATACGAATGCTAAGAAAAAGAATATCTCACTTTATTTAGGCAAGAAAGGAGACGAAGATGATACCTACTCTGTGCGGCTTAATTTGGCAACAAGCGATTCTTCGCTAATTGATAGTACCAAATTTAGGTTGGTTGGATTTAGAGTAAAATCAGATTGGATTTTTGATAACTCCCGTTTTGTTTCAGATGAACGTCCACTCTTTTTAACTCCGCTTGTTGTATATAAAACCAGCCCAAAGGATACTACAGACTTATTCAGCGTATATGTTCCGGACGTTCGGAAATACTTAGTACAAGTAAAACTTACTTCACCCGATTTACCTTCGTATCTACAAAACCTGGATGATGTTTTTGTTTTTGGATGCTTTGGTGTTGTGAAATGGAATAAAAGCAATATCTATGATCGTGCTATTTATACATATACTATGCCATCAAGTGCCAATAAATATCTTTTAAACGAAGTGGAAACCGAAAATGATTTGTGGTTACACTTTAATAAATAGCCGCTATCTTTGCAGCATAAACGTTTATGCCACGAATAGCAATACTTGATTTAGGTACTAATACATTCAACCTGCTTATAGCTGAAAAAGATGAGCAAGGTAAAGTTGTCTTTATTTATTCAAAGGAGTTGCCTGTGGAGATTGGTAAAGGCGGCATACATAAAAGGGAAATCACTCCTGAAGCTACTAACAGGGCGGCAAGAGCCTTGCACAAGCACCGGCAAACTATGCATGAATACAATGTAGATGAGTATTATGCTTTCGCAACATCAGCAGTAAGAGATGCCGCAAATGGAAAGGATTTTACCCGCCGCATGCGTATAGAAACAGGAATTGAAATAAAAATATTGACAGGTGATGAAGAAGCAGAATGGATCTATGAAGGAGTGAGACAGGCTTCTGTATTGGGCAAAGACCCGGCCGTAATTATGGATATTGGCGGAGGCAGCACCGAATTTATTATAGCTGATGAAAATGAAATATTCTGGAAGAAAAGCTACCCTTTGGGCGTATCAAGACTATATGAAATATTCCATCCGGCAGATCCGATAATTACTAAAAAGGAAGAAGTAGAACAACATATTTTAACCATGCTGCAAGATATGTTTGAGGCTGCAAAAACATATAAGCCTATTGAACTGATAGGCTCCTCGGGTTCATTCGATAGTTTTGCCGAAATGATAATTCATCGTACTTCCTCTGCTGAAAAAGCTGTAAACGGATTTGAATATCCTTTAGATGAATTTGAAAAATTGTATAACGATATTCTTGTTTCAACAGTGGATGAACGCCTTCAAATGCCCGGCCTTATTCAAATGCGGGCGCCTATGTTTGCCTATTCCGTTATCTTAACGGATATAACACTCAAAGCCCTTTCCATAAAAAAGATGAAACTGTCGCGCTATGCCATGAAAGAAGGTATTGCAAATAGGCTTTTAGGCCGGGGGCCGGCTGGCATTTAACCGGAACCCGGTCGGCAATTAAAAAAATAACTCAACGGCGAGAAACTATTCCTGGAACATTTCCACTGCAAACTTTATCAGTTCGGAGGTGTTTTTAACTCCAATTTTCCGGAGTAAGTTCTGCTTATGTGATTCTACTGTTCTTTTACTAATGCTTAACTGGTCTGCAATTTCATCGTTCGACCTGGCTTCTCCTATCAGTTTAAGCACTTCTATCTCGCGGGTAGAAAGGTCATCATACACTTTTGCTTTGGAATTATGCATCCTGCTCCGGAACGAATCAGGATTATTATTCTCAAAATTCAAGAGTTTTATAGCCACATCATTCGAGAAATAATTGCTTCCATTCAGGATAGTTTCAATAGCCCTGATAAGTTCTTCGGGAGTAACATTTTTCAGAACGAAACCTTTTACACCGGTTTTTATCATCCGGTCAATATACATGTATTCGTTATAATTGGAAAGTGCCAATATTTTTGCATCAGGATTCTTTTCCAAAATTAAACGGGCTGCATCAGCGCCATCAATTCCCGGTAGCTGGTAATCCATTATTATAATGTCGTAGGGATTCTGTCCCGCAATTTCCACGCCTTCTTCTCCGTCAACAGCTTCGTTAATAAAAAATTTGAATTTGGATTCCTGAAATTCAAGCATAGAACGAATGCCATCGCGCACCATTTTATGGTCATCCACTATTAAAATTCTAATATTTCTGCTCATTTGGGAAGATAGTCTTTATATGGAACCATAATTTCATACATGGTACCGGTTCCAATAATACTCGAAATTTTAACAATCCCGCTATATGATTCAATCCGCGATTTTACATTTTTTAATCCCATGCCGCCAAATTCTTCCGATTTTCTCACATCAAAACCCTTTCCTGTATCTTTTAGAACTATAAACAATTTGCCTTCGGCAGGATCTGAAACCATTTTGATACTTACCTTTTTAGCAAAGCCGTGTTTAATGGAATTATTAATAAATTCCTGCACAATGCGGAATAATGTTACCTCCAGATTCTTATCCAACACGGGAAAATCGGGGGCCATATCCGTAATAAAATCGATGGTATTGCTTAGCCTTATTTTATTGCAAAGCTCATGTATCGCATGGCTAAGCCCGAATTTTTGCAGTGTACCCGGCATGATGTTAAAACAAATGTTAGATAATTCAGCAATTACTTCGTTCAAGGCATTGTCTGACTTGGTAAGCAACTCGTCATATTTTTCTGTCGAAACCTTTCCTTTAATGCTTTTTAATGTTCCAAGAAAGAACTTAATGGCCGACAGTTGCTGGCCAAGGCTATCGTGCAAATCTTTTACAATTCTTTTCCGCTCCTTTTCCTGGGTATCTACAATAGTACGTACAAAAAGGTTTTCTATTTCTTTCTGCTTGGTCATATTCTTAATGGTACCCTGGAAACCTTTTGTTTCGCCAAATTCATTAATAATTTTATTGGCTGAAACCAAACAATCAATAATGTTATTCTCCTTGTCCCGAATTTTCAGCTTACAATCGGGCACAACAGCTTTATCATTAATCTGCCTGATAAAACTCTCCCGTTCCGTGCCATCGTACACAAAGTCGAAAAAGCAATCCTTATTAATCGCATTATCCGAACATTTCAACAAATCAAATCCGGCCCTGTTCAGGTCAATAAACTTTCCATCGGCATCGGTGATAAAGAAACAATCGGAAGAATCTTCAAAAACCTTGCGGAATTTCTTCTCCGTTTCCTTGGATGAATTTTCGTATTCCTTAATTTTAGACAAATCCCGCGCTATAATAAGGTAACCTATTCTTACCTGGTGCTGGTTATAAAGATAACTGCATGAAAGGCTAACGGGTATTGGGTTGAGTTCAAGAGAGTGAAACACTACTTCCAAATTATTCAGGAAGCTGTTTTTACTTAGCATGCTCCGTATATATTCAAAAAGCTTGCTTTCATCGCCGGCAATAAAATTAATGGAGGTTTCCCTGAGTTGATTTTCGGAATACCTCAACTTATCTGTTACCGCTTTATTAATGCTGGTAATGTCTCCTTTATTGTCCAACACCAATAACATATCGGAAACAGAGTGAAATATGTTGTTAAAGTAGTCGCGGGAAATTACAGAGGTCTTCAATTCCTCCCCAAGCATATTAATATTAGTGATAAAAGCATCAATCTCATCGTACTTATCCGACGGCTGAATGCTGTAATCAAAATCTCCTAACGAATAGCGAATCAATAAATTATTTATCTCCTCTAACCTGGAATCCATTGTTTATTTGCTTATAATTTGCAAATATAGTTAAAAAAATTTATACTTTAGGCTTAAACTGGTCCAGCCATTCCAAAGCCTTTGCTTTATCTGTAAAGACTTTAGCCGGAATTTCCGGCTTGGTAATGCGGAGAAAGAAATTTCCTAAAAATTCACTGTAAACTGATTTTAAAAGTAAGGCACCTGCAAGCACCCCTTGTAACCCACCGTCTTTATCGGAAGAATAATCCCTTGCTTCCTTATTCATGGAAACAACACCATTATCAATTACTAATATAGGATAGGATTTATTTTCGGTGTATTCCAACCGGGTTTTTACAATTTCTTTAGCAATTTCCAGGTTAATTGCACCACCCGGTAAATAGGTAACATATAATATATCATCCTTAATTTCGAAATTGATGTGTGGACTGCTAAAAGGAGATTTGTTCACTTATTTTTAATGAGTTATATATTAATTAAACACCTTTTTTCTTATACTCTGCATTAACAAGCATTGCATACCTACGCAAAATACGTAGGTAAAGTTACGTAAAAATACTATCGCCTACGTAAAAATACGTACGTAAATCACGCAGATAAATTATTGAAAATCCGTAAACGTACTGATGTTAGTGGTATTTAGTCTATATAGTTTTGCATTCTGTAAAAATGACTAAACCAATCCCAACCTACTAACCCTACTTATATGAAAGAGACCATCTCCCTAATTGACACCGTTGATGAAATTATTTCCTATGGTGCAAAAAAAGACGTACTGCACTTGAACACAGGTAATTTCAAGATGAATGGAAGCAAAATTTTCCTGAATGGAGAAATTAACAAAGAGGTAGTCAATTTTGGCTCTTGCAGTTATTTAGGTTTAGAGTTTGATGCCCGCCTGAAACAGGCTGCTAAAGATGCCATTGATTGCTATGGAACACAATTTTCTTCTTCCAGAACCTATATTTCCAACCGTTATTATAAAGAATTAGAGACATTATTAGGAAGACTATTTGACGCCCACGCAGTGGTTACACCTACTACTACGTTAGGCCATATCGGTGCCATCCCCTTGTTTATCGGAAGCAATGATGCCGTTATCCTCGACCACCAGGTTCATAATTCAGTTCAAACAGCCGTGAACCTGGTAAAGTCTAAAGGTGTTCATACGGAATTGGTTCGTCACAACCGTATGGATTTATTGGAAGAAAGAATAAAGGTTTTGCGTCAAACATATAAAAAAGTATGGTATATGGCCGATGGCATTTATTCCATGTTTGGAGATGCTACTCCCGTAGAAGAGATATACCAACTGCTTGAAAAATACCCTGAATTTCACTTTTACGTGGACGATGCACATGGAATGAGTTGCTTTGGTAAAAATGGCAGAGGCTATGTATTAGGCAAAAAAGCCATTCACGAAAGAATGATTGTGGCCGTGTCTTTTGCTAAAGGTTTTGCTACCGGCGGAGGAGCCCTTGTATTCCCAACGGCAGAAATGGCGCGCAGGTTCAGAACATGCGGCGGGCCTATGATTTTCTCAGGCCCTATGCAACCTTCCCAACTTGGTGCAGCTATTGCATCTGCTAAAATTCACCTGTCTGAAGATATTACCGTATTTCAACAACAATTGCATGCCAGCATACGCTATGCCAATATGCTGATTAAAAAATACGAGCTCCCGCTTATTGCTGAAACTGATTCTCCGGTATTCTTTATTGGTGTAAGTCTACCTAAAATAGGCTATAAAATGATTAGCCGGATGATTAACGACGGCCATTACCTCAATCTTGGCATTTTCTCTGCTGTTCCTATGAAGAACACAGGCGTTAGATTCACTATTACCAGGAATCATAGTTTCAAGGAAATTGAAAAAATGATACAAGCCCTTGCAAAAAACTTAAAAGAAGTTCTGGCTGAAGAAAACTTCACCATGGAACAGATTTACAAGGCATTCAAAATGAATCCTGCAAAAACAGAAAAGCCTGTGGAATTAGCTCCTGTTGAAATAACCGAAACAAATTTTGAAGTTATCCATTGCAAATCCATATCTCAAGTTGATAAACAATTGTGGGACCAATTATTGGGCCAACGCGGCTCTTTTAACTGGGAAGGGATGAAATTCCTTGAAAACAGTTTTACCGGCAATGAAATAGAGGAAAACAACTGGACCTTTGATTATATAATTGTAAAGGATGCTCTTAAAACCCCTATTCTGGCTACATTCTTAACCACCTCATTGTGGAAAGACGATATGCTTGCACCTGACAATGTTTCATCGCAAATCGAATCTCAACGTAAAACAGGCGACCCTTACTATCTTGTTTCAAAAGTACTCGCCACCGGCTCTACGGTTACAGGCGGCAATCACTTATATCTTGACCGTTCATCGGCATTATGGAAAGATGCATTGGATATTTTATTAAAGAAGATAACAGCCCTGCAGGAAGAATACCACACCACTTCTACCATGCTGCGTGACCTTCCGCAAGGAGATGAAAGCGTAGACGGCTTTATGATGGAAAACGGATATTTTAAAATTAACATGCCTAAAAGCCACACGGCTGAATTAGCTAACTGGACCACCCGCGATGAATTTATGAAAACCTTATCAAAAAGAATGCAAAAACATATCAGGCAAGATGTGTTACACCATGAAGATAAGTATGAATTAACCGTTTGCAAAAACCCTACTCCGGAAGAAGTACAGCACTGGTATAATTTGTATTTGAATGTAAAAAGCAAAAGCCTGGAATTAAATACGTTTACACTGCCCTTCAAAATGTTTGAAAATATGGCCCAAAACCCGAATTGGGAAGTGTTAACCCTCACGTTGAAACCGGAATTTGATTCAAGAATTGAAAGAAAACCCATAGCTGTTATGCTTAGCTTCTTAACTGAAAAGGCATACAACTATATGATGGTTGGTATTGATTATGATTTCCAGGAAGAATACAAGCCATACAGACAAGCCATGTTCCAAACATTAATGCGCGCCAAAGAATTAGGCAAGGACGTTGTGTACCTCGGCTATTCTGCATCATTCGAAAAGAGAAAAGTAGGTGCCACCCTTGTTGATTCGGTAGGTTATATGCAAGCTAAGGATAACTATTCGATGGAAGTAATAGAATCTATGAGCGCTTTACAAGAAAGACGATAATCATTTTAAGTAAGACTGCTTTCCGCCCATGCGTAAAAGGAAGATAACGAAGCCCAAAAAGAAACAGAACATGCAACTGAAGATATTAATGCTTGAAGATTCGCGGCACGAAGCTGAGTTTATCGAAAAGGTACTCCGCAAGGAGAAGATAGACTTCATCAGCAAGCGTGTGGAATTTGCAGACAGTTACGTAAGTACGAAAGTTATTGATGGCGATGTTGTAAATGCTCAAAGCATTTTCAGACAGGTTACCGAACGGAAAAAAGCGGAGAATACCTTGCTCCAGCATGAAGCCTATTACCGTGCACTTGTTGAACATGGCAGCTACCTTAAAACACTTATGTCTGCCGAAGGTATATTGTCGTACGTAAGCCCGTCTATTACCAAAATACTGGGTTTTACACAGGAAGAATGCATAGGGAAATCTTTGCTCGACATTATTCACAAGGAGGAATTGCAGAGAATGACTGAAATGATGAAGCAGTTAATGAAAACTCCGGGAAAATCATTCTACCTGCAATTGAGAGTTCGGCATAACAATGGTACCTATCGCTGGTGCGAGGGTACAATGACCAATTTGTTGAACGATTCGCATGTAAATGCCCTGGTGTTAAATCTTCGCGATATTTCAGAAAAAAATAAAACCGAAGACACGCTGCATGAAAGCGAGCAGTTTCACCGGGTAATAACCAATATTTCCACCATTGGCATTGTTTGGGCAACACCTGATAAAAAAATAGCTAATGCCAACAACAGCATGTGCGAAATGTTGGGATATACCATTGATGAACTGAAAGAACTTTCCTTCACTGATATTACCCACCCTGCCGACCTTTCTGCAGACCTTGTTGAAATGGATAAAATGCTCCGCTGCGAAATGGACGGATACAGGATAGAGAAGCGTTATATCACCAAAGATAAAAGAGTTATCTGGGTGAATTTAAATATCTCCTGCTCGCGCGATAAACTGGGTAAAATTCAATACCTCATTGGAATTGCGGAAGACATTACTTCTAAAAAGCAAGCTGAGGAAGCCCTTCAAAAATCAGAGGCCAACCTGCGCACTATTCTCGACAATATAGAAATATCCTATATTTTGCTTAATAAGGAATTGAACATTGTTACTTTTAACAATTATGCCTCAAGCGAATATACGGAAGCACTTGGCAAACCGCTGAAAGAAGGAGAATTTATCGGGGAATTTATATTGGATACCCCGAAAGAAACTACGCTGGAAATATTTAACCGTGCTATTAACGGAGAAGACATTCAATATGAAACCAGCTATATGCGAAAAGATGGCAGCATCTGCTGGCATGCCCGCAAACTTTCACCCGTTAAAGACGGCAGCAATGCAATTATGGGCATAGTTTTAAGCATGCGCGATATTACATCTACAAAACTGGCTGAACTGGAAAGGGAAAAAATGACCTCGGACATTGCAGACAGGAATAAAGATTTGGAGCAGTTTGCCTATATAGTTTCCCATAATCTGCGTGCCCCTGTAGCAAATATAATGGCTATTGTAGATGCGGTTGATAGTTGCAAACTGTCACCTGCCGAAAGAGATGAAATGCTGGATGGATTATCAGGCAGCGTGCAGAGGCTGGACGGCGTGATAATGGACCTGAACCAGATATTGCATACCAAAAGCCAGTTAAACGAACAAAAAGAAAAAATATATTTTTCAAACCTGATTGATGAAATAAAAGTACAGGTTCGCCCCCTCGTTAAGAAGCAAAATGTAAAAATCATCACCAATTTTAATGCCGCAGATGAGCTTTTCACCATTAAAAGCTACCTCTATAGTATTTTTTACAACCTCATTTCAAACAGTATAAAATTTCAAAAGCCCGGCGTGGTACCGGTTATTGAAATTAACAGTAAGAAACCGGGTGAAAAAATTGTGTTGACATTTAAAGACAATGGATTGGGTATTGATTTACCAAAAAAGAAAGACCATGTATTTGGGCTCTACAAGCGCTTTCACTCCCATGTTGAAGGCAAAGGTATTGGCTTGTATATGTGCAAAGTTCAGGTAGAAGCGCTGGGCGGGAAAATTAACTTAAAAAGCAAAGTAAATGAAGGCACAACCGTTACTATCGAATTCCCCTGCCGGTAATCTTTTTTATATGGAAACGAAAGATACATCCTTGCAATTTGTAGTTATTGATGACGATACCATCAATAACATGGTA
>DATHOL010000104.1:0-6515 GCA_035484895.1 Bacteroidia bacterium
CCGAATAGTATTAATAGTTTCCACCCAAATGGCGGCTCCTCCATCTTTCAAATCATCCCTGTCAACGGAAGTAATGACACAATGCTTTACTTTCATTAAATGAACAGCATCCGCAACACGCTCGGGCTCTTTCAGGTCTACCGCAAGCGGACGGCCCGTAGCAACCGCACAAAATCCGCAAGAGCGGGTGCAAATATTACCTAAAATCATAAAAGTGGCAGTGCTGGCGCCCCAACATTCGCCCATATTCGGGCAATTGCCGCTTTGGCAAATGGTATGCAGGCGGTTTTTATCTACCGTTTCCCTGACATTGCGGTAATTTTCACCTGTAGGAAGTTTTACTTTTAACCAGGACGGCTTTCCTCCGCCTACCGGCGGATTTGCTATTTTAATGCTTTCGTTTTCTGACACAAATTAAATTTATAACCAACGCTTACCTATACTGAAACTTATATAGAGATTGGCAAATATCTGGTTATTTTGGGCAAAGGCCATCATAGGAATTACATTTTTATACCCGTCAACCACCACACCAATTTCCATAGCTTCTATTCTTTTATGCCGGTTTGCAAAATCAAAATTTAATCCTGCACGGGCATATAATCCGGGGTAAAAAGACAATTCACCCAGTCCATCAAATACCGAAGCCCTGCCGTAAATATTATTCGGGGTATCCAAATTAGGGTCATATTTTTCCGAGACAGGTGTTGTTTCACCCGAAGGGCCATTTACTAATATCTCCAGGTACACCGGTTTTAATACGGCAACTGAAAATCCCGCTGAATAAACAGCATCTATTTGTACACAGTTCAAGTCATTTTTACGCCAAATCATTCTCGACATCCCTACTCCTCCGCGTATAGCTTCCATTCCATTTAGCTTGCCAAAATAATAGGAAGAAGCATCAGGTTGATTCTGGTTGGTGGTTTTAAATTCATGCTGGTCGTGCATAGTAACGGCCTCAACTTCCCAGAATAGCTTCTCATAAATATCTTTTATTTTGGCTCGGCGATAAACCCCCCCCCAGCCTTCTGTATGTGCAGAAAGGCCGCCAACAGCTTGTTGGTTATATAAAAGATTAGCATCGTTCAATGTTACTGCCGGGTCTTCAAAAGTATCCTGTGCAAAAAGATTGCCGCACAAAGGAATGAAAACTAAAAAACTAAAAATGAAGAATTTTATATACTTAAATTTACAAAAACCAAAGGGCGATTTCAGTTCGGATAATATTTTTCGTTTTTCGTTTTTCACTTTTGGTATTGTCAAGAATACTTTGTCCTATATTTGTAAAGGCAAATTTATACAAAATATGGCAGACAACGCAATTACATCCACGGTTATTTATACCGGCGGGTTACGAACCAGCGCCGAACACTTAAAATCAGGCACTAAAATTATTACCGATGCCCCCACCGATAATCATGGAAAAGGCGAGGCTTTTTCACCAACCGATTTGATGGCTACCTCTCTTGCAACCTGTATGCTCACGGTTATGGGCATAGCTTGCCAAAGCCGCAATATTATTATAGATGGAACCATTGCGGAGGTCACTAAAATTATGGCCGCAAACCCCAGAAGGGTAGCTGAAATACATATAAAGCTAACCTTCCCACCCATAGATTATACCGATGAGCAAAAGAAATTGCTCGAACTTACGGCCCGCACCTGCCCTGTTGCAGAAAGTCTTCATCCCAACCTCATCCAGAACATTACTTTTGTGTTTTAAATAACTTATTGAATTATGAATTTTAAATCAGTTTTAACCCTTGCTTTACTTAGTGCATCAACCGGTGTATTCGCCCAGTTTAATCTTAAAAATGCAGAAAACAATGCCTCTAAAGATGTAAACGGCATACTTGGAAAGAAGAATGGCAGCGGCGCTTTAAGTAATGATGATATTGTGAATGGACTAAAGGATGCCTTGAAGGTTGGTTCTAATAATGCCGGCTCTTCAGCTTCAAAAACGGATGGTTTTTTCAAGGATTCACTCATAAAAATTCCTTTCCCTCCGGATGCGGAAAAAGTGCGCAAAACAGCCGTTGATTTAGGCATGCAAAAACAAGTAGACGATTTTGTTTTAAGTATGAACCGTGCGGCAGAAAAAGCAGCGGTGAAATCAGCGCCCATCTTTTTAAATGCCATTACTTCAATGGGTATAGATGACGGAATGAAAATTTTAAAAGGCCCGGATAACGCTGCCACACAATACATGCAAGGTAAAACAAAGCAGCAATTGCATGATATTTTTTTACCGATTGTTAAAGCTGCCATTGACAGCGTACAAGTAACAAAGTATTGGAAACCTATTGCAGACACTTATAATAAAGACCCTTTTGTTACAAAGGTTAATCCTGACTTGAACGAATACGTAACCCAAAAAGCATTGGACGGTTTATTCATATTACTCGCCGCTGAAGAGTTGAAAATCCGAAAAAACCCAATGGCGCGAGTAGATGATATTCTGAAAAAAGTATTTGGAAGTCTGGATAAGCACTAATCAAAACGGTCATGCTGAATTTGTTTCAACATCCCAAACAAACATTGTGCTTCTTACCTCTATTATTGTGATGCTGAAACAAGTTCAGCATGTCTGGCGGTTACAATTTAATAAGTTGATTATACTCTTTCGTATATGCTGCTTTGGTAAGCCGTGAAACAGCAATTTTTCGAATCCTTTCTTTTTCTTCTACCGGCAGTTTTTTTAATTGAGCCCAATCAATTGAATCAAACAGCATTCCACATTTCTGTTCTTTCACAAATGAACTGTAATCACCAACATTATCAGAGATTATAACAGATAATCCGGCAGCCAGGTATTCGGCAAATTTAACAGGCGAACTGACCTTATTTGTAACAGAATTTTCACGGTATAATAATCCGTAATCTGCAACACTTAAATAGTCCTGAACTTTCTCCGGTTCCACCCATTTATGAATTACTCTTCCGGGAAATTCATTTAAAAATTCATTGTCAGGTGCATCTTTTGAGAGCAACAATAATTTCAGATTACTATTTGAATTAAAAGCAGACTTTAAGATTTTATATAAGTCATTCATAGACTGCCATCCAGCCGAGGAGCCTGAAAAAACCAATAATATATCGGTATCCCCTACTCCCATTTGGCCACGTAATTCAGGCTTTGGAGGTTTCTGTTTTAAATTACTGTCAATGGTGCAAGGAATAACTACATGCGAGTTTTTATTGTAACTATAATTTTCTTTCCAGTAGTCAACTAATTTTTCCGAAACAGCCATTCTGAAATCGGATTGTTCAAGCGCTTGTTTTTCTAATTCGCTCATCCCGGCAGCAATGATTGGAGACTCTTTGGAAAGATATTCTTTCCATTCGGCAGCATAGGCAGCACGGGCATCAAAACATATTTTAGAGAATTTACCTGAATCAATTGCAAGAATGGCAGTAAATACCCCTCTGGTAATAACAGTATCCTTCTTCTGGAAAAGCATATATAAATTTAATATCTGCTTATTCTTTCTCCAGTTATTAATGCCCGGAAAGGAGGGTAATATGGTAGAATTCCTATATAATCCTTTTATTTTTTTCCGGTCAGCCAAGTAAGTCCTTATAGAAACAAAAGCAATTAACTCCACCGGAACATGAAAGGTAGTTTCCAAAAAACGGCACACATCAATTACCTGGCTTTTGTATATGCCACCCGGATAATCATTATAGGTAATGAATTTCATTTTTTCAGGTATTCTACAGTATGTGGGCCTTCACAAAAAAGCAAATCTATAATACTTAAATTACTTATAAATCCTTGTCGTTCTTCAAAAACCTGTTGATATTTTTCAGTACTGCTAATTTGTTTTGCCAAAATATTAGGTGCAGCCCATGTTCTTAAATCAACAGACTCAGGATATGATTCAACATATTCAGTTGTAAAAGAAACATCGACTACATTCCCCAAAATAGTATTTAGTATTTCAAATAGCTTCATATTCCATTCAAAAAGGAATTCAGGTTTGAAATCGGAAAATGTCTTTATAAAATAGTGTTCATAAAACTCAAAATAAGGGGAACGTCGGTATGCGGCTTCCAAACTCCGCCAGTGAAGGGTTTGCCAGTCATATTCATATGAAATCCGTACATCTTTTATAGCAGTTCTTTTATGCCTGTGATGAATCGGAATAGTAAGTTTTAACACACCATTTGGCCCTGCAATCAGGCAACGGTTATAATAATACTGTTTATGGAAATGTTCGTACAAATCAAAAATCACTTGCTTATGCCCAAGCATACTCCTGAAATATTGCAAAGGCGGAAGGTATGCAAGCGGTAAAATAACGGCTTGTTCCTGCTTAACGCTTGCTGCGGCTTCTGATGGCTCCATAAATAGGAGGAAGAAGTGATACGATGATTATGCCAAAAGTTACCTGGGTAAAATGATTCTTTACAAATTCATTATGACCTAAAAGATACCCCGCCCAAAGGAAACTGTTTATCCATAATAGATTGCCAATAATACTAAAGAGAATAAATTTCCTGTAGGTCATGCTACCAATGCCGGCAACAAACGGCGCAAAGGTTCTGATAATAGGAATAAATCGGGCTATTATAATTGTTTTACCGCCGTGTTTTTCATAAAATGTATGAGTTCTGTCCAGGTAATCTTTTCGTATGAAACGAGATTTAAGGTTAAAGACTCTTGGCCCAAAAAAATTCCCGATAAAGTAATTGGAATTATCACCTGCAAAAGCTGCAATAAAAATCAAGACAATCAGCATATAAATATTTAAAACACCTAATCCGCTCGCTATTACTCCGGCAGCAAATAAAAGGGAATCACCCGGAAGGAATGGAGTAACTACCAACCCTGTTTCACAAAAAATAATAAGGCAAAGAATAACATACGTAGTGCTTTGGTATGTGTCTACAATATACTGTAGCGAATCCCTGTCGTGGGGAATCATCGTAATAAAATGCTTGATATGTTCTATCATGGTAATGTTTAAAGAAGTGCCAAAGGTAACAGAAATGTTTAATTCAGATCATTTTGAATCGCTTTCCGGAAACTCAGATTTTTGCATCATGCCGTTATCTACAAAAACCTGAATTCTCTTGCTATAGTCTTTATAAAGCTCATCTTGCTTGTAGCTTTTTGCATCATACCTGAGTTTTTCCAATATCATTTGGGCATCCTGCAGCGATGATTCCCTGTAATGGTCATCAGGATCGGGTTTATTGTATTTCAAAACATTGCCTTCATATATTTTAAACAGTTTTTGAGATATTATACCCGCTTTATCATACGCCCCTGCTGCATAATACGCCTCACATATAACAACTTCGCTATTATCAAAGGGAAGTGTTTTTTCAGGTATGGAATCGGAGCACAGATTAAGCACTTTAATGGCAGAGTCCTTTCCTCCTTCTGCTACCAGTTTTTGGGCAAGCTCGCCAATAATTACCCGGTAGTTTTCGGCCATGTAAATCTTCCCTTTATTTAAAGGAACTCCCGAACCCATATTACCCCACTGAAACTTATGCATAATTGTGCTATACATTTTGGGAGCTGATATAGCTGCATCAGAATACAATGAAGAAGATTGATTTTGAAAAGGCACTAGTTCATACGCAAATCCCTGCATCCTCAGATAACTGTCCAGACCGGCAACTTCACTTTCACCTCCACTTATACAAAAACAAATGGGCCTTTTCCAATTATTGGTAACAAGAGCATCCAATAATATTATTTTATCCTTCAGCATATACGGCCCCGGGAATTTCCATTTTATTTCAGTAGCCATGTCATCTGACTCTTGTTCGGTGAGTATTTTACTTTTAATTACATTTTGGGCATTTACATTAAACTTAAATAATTTGGAAGGGGAATAATTAACCATATCTGACCCGCTTACTTCAATTTTTTTAGAAGGGTCATCACTCGAAATAAAATCCATTATATCTCTCAAGTCATAATACCTGTTATTTTCATCCGGAGGATTTACATTATCGGGATTAAATACGACAAAATCTCTGACACCATCCTTGTATTGTTCAGGCTTCATAGTGAGGGGCAAAGCTCCTGCGTCTGCAAAAGGGCGGCGCATTCTGTTTATATACCTGCTTGTCTGCAAAAGAGAGGAGTTTACAATTAAAACATCTGTTCGGAAATGATATTTAGCTTGCACGTATAGCAGGGGATAAGTATCGTTGTCGCCATAGGTAATAAGTATCGCATTGGAATCACAGGAAGCTAAATAATTTTTGGCAAAAGACACCATAAAATAATCATAGATATTATCCTTCAGTTCTTTTTTCGCTTCCGTTTCGTTTTGATAAATCATCATGTCTAAATATGCAACCATATATTCATCAGCAAGTTTTAACCCAATGTCACCAACCATGGTTTCATATTTGGGGTTTAGCTGCTGAACTTTTTTGTAGGTTTCAATTGAAAGTTCATGATACTTCCTGTATTTCTCCAGTTGTTCTGCAGACAGGCAATCGGGCACCTCTTCCAATTTAAACCGGAATCGCTTATCCGAAAAACC
>DATHOL010000105.1:0-5761 GCA_035484895.1 Bacteroidia bacterium
ATTGTTGCATATAGGGTGTAATGTCGCCAACCTCATCCAATAAAATAGTTCCTCTGTCCAGTTCATGAAATAGGCCATCTGTGTCTTCGGTTGCGCCAGTAAAGGCTCCTTTCACGTAACCAAACAAACGGCTTTCCAATAAATCATTCCCAAAAGCTGAACAGTTAATTCTTTCAAACTTTGCATTTCTTCTTGGAGAGTTGGCATGAATATATTTAGCCAAAATCTCTTTTCCCGTTCCGGTTTCTCCGGTTATAAGTACCCTAACATGATCTGTTCCTGCAATTTTTTCCGCCCTTTTATAAATACCATTTAAAGAATCCACTACTAAATTTTCCTCACTACTTACTGAGGCATCTAGTTTTCCTTGTTTAATAATTAAAGAAGATGTGTAATTAGATTTTTCCATTTTTATCCATATCTGTTCAGGCATACCGGTTCTGCTGTGTTCTGCTTTCCGAAGTTGAAATAAATTTGTTTTGATTCCCAAGGATTCATTTGCCAGATACCACGCTACTTGCATCGTTGGAGTACCAGGGGAAATAAAAATATCAATATCATGATTTTTTAAACCAAGAAGCAGAGGATAAATTTTACCGCTTATTTCCTCGAGATTAATCACGTCCGAAATTCCAAGTGCCCTTTCTTCAACCTTGTGCTTATATGTGTTCCGCAAGAATGTAGCCAAATACTGATACCGGGTATCATCCATCGCATTCTTGGAAGAGGTTAACAACAAATGGTAGTCATACTTATAAAAAAATTTATGTACCGTACTACTTGGCCCATCAGGGTTGACAGTCCCTTTGCCTTTAATAAAATCAAATTCTAAGGCCATCCAAGAGATTAAAATTTTAGCCATTACGATATTTATTTAATTTCAAATGTAGTCAATTATTGATATGTAAAATCAATTATTGATAATAATTAGTACATAAATCTACCATTTTTCTACTGGCATAGGGTTTGCAGATAAGAGGATAAAAGCCGTTCAAAAAAACATTACTCCTAAAAAAACCAATCAACTATGAAAACACCCATTACATATTACGGCGGCAAACAGATGATGTTAAAACACATTTTGCCCATTATCCCAAAACATACAATTTATGTTGAACCATTCTTAGGTGGCGGTGCTGTCTTTTGGGCGAAAGAGCCTTCGTCTGTAGAAGTCATCAACGATACAAATGCTGAAATCGTAAATTTTTACGAAATAGCGCAAAAGAATTTCTCGGCTCTTCAAAAAGAAATACAGGCAACCCTGCACAGCCGCAAAAGGCATAGTCAGGCAAGAGTTGTATATGAAAATGCAGATATGTTCACGCCGGTTAAAAGAGCCTGGGCATTCTGGACACTGGCGAATCAAAGCTTTTCTTCCATCTTGACTGGCGGATGGGGATATGGAAATGATGTAAGTGTTCCCAGAAGACTTACTTCTAAGAAGAACAATTTTACTAAGGAACTTTCAGAGAGGCTGGAGAATGTGCAGGTCGAGTGTAATAACGCCCTGCAAATAATCAAAGTTCGGGATTCCGAAAATACATTTTTCTATCTCGACCCACCTTATATCAATAGTGACATGGGGCATTATGCAGGCTATAGCCAACAAGACTTTAAAGACCTGCTTGGTATCCTATCCAAAATCAAAGGCAAGTTTTTACTAAGCAGTTATCCCTCCGAAATGTTATCTACTTACACAAGAGTGCATGGATGGCATACATTTTCTATCGATAAAAAAATAGCAGTCACCAAGCATACAAACAAAACCAAGACTGAAGTGTTGACAGCTAATTATGAAATACACCACACCATAAAATCGGCAGCATGAAAGATTTAACGGTATCTGATGGTATAGATAATACGGAAGAACTAACCAAAGTGATTTACCTGAAAGATATAAAACGGTTGCGCCTTCTATCTTATTCCAGTATTAATTCAATTAAAAAATTCCTGCGGGAGAATAATATTCCAGTATTGGGCAGCAGTCGTAAATATATCCTGGCTTTCCAACTGCATCGTGCTTGCCTCCAAATAAACGCACTGGAGCTACAAAAAGCTTATGGGTCGGCCTGGTTTCAAATCCTGCAATCCGAAATAAACCTATACACCCATTATAAAACAGCATTGTTGGGTACTGGCGCAGTACCCAACAATATTCCAAATCCTGTCAGTACAAAATCTGTAGCCAATAAAAATATTGTAGAAGCAAAATTCCTCCTTGATGTGGAAAAATTAACAGCACAATGATTGTCACAATGAATAAAATAAAACCATTACAAAACCCAAAAGGCAGGGGAGACTTCGGCTTAAAAGTTGATTGCTCTTTCTGCGATACGCTTGTTTCAGGTTGCAGATTCAATGGCAAATCGCTGGCATCCTGCCCTCACCCTGAATGTTTGTCGTATAAAGTTATCGGCTATGAAAAAGAAACAGGTAAAAGGCGCACTAAAAATTTAAGCACAAAGAATTATGAGGAAGCATTGATTCAAGCGGCTCGCTTCCAAAAAGAATTAAAAGAAATTAAAAAGCTAGAGGTAGCTGTACCAGCCCATTCTGAAATTGCCCCTCCAAAAATGGAGAAAGAAAATATACCTGCTCCGTTTTTAGTAAGTGAAATGGCATCTTATATGGCTTATCTGCGGGGCGCAGATTCAGTGCCTGAGCATAAGCGCAGGGCAAGATGTGAAGCCCATTGCAAGAATGTAGAGAATCATTTATTGGGCTTTATAAAAGCCATAAAAGATGATTGCAAAGTAAATGAAATAAGGATTGATGAAGTAACAGAGGATATGGTCGGTAAATTCCATAAAAGTATTTTATCCCGCAACCTTTCGCCGAGAACCTATAATAAGTCCATTGGAACACTCCAAACATTTTTTAACCATCTCAAAAAAAGCGGAAAAATAAATTCAAATCCATTTTACGGTGTATTAAGAAAGCCAGTAACAACAGATATAAAAGTATTACGGGAAGAGGAATTTGATGCACTGATGGCAGCCTATGAAAACCCTGAATTTGGTAAATGCATAGTGGGCAACGAACATAAAGACTATTATCGGCAATGGTGTATTCCGGCAATAAAAATCATGCTTACTTCCGGCCGCAGAGTGGAAGAAGCGATTATGGCGAAGTGGAATCAAATCCGTATAGATTCCGCAGGAGAAATGGCGAGTCTGGAAGTTATTGATTACAAGGTATCTCGCCAGCAGAATAGATTGCATGACAACCCGAAAAAAATATCTGTTCCAATAACGATGGAACTCCGCCAAATTTTAATGGATTCCGGCTATGAAAGTTTTAAAGATTCAGACCGTTTCATTATCGGAAATGACGAGGTAATGGACAGGCAAACCATGAAAGTATTTTTAGGAAGGTCGTTCAGTCAATTTTGGTCGAAAACGGAATATGCCAAAACAAAAAAAGCAACTCTTAAGATTTGCCGCAAGACTTACCTGAGTTCCTTAGCTGCGGAAATTGGAATCGCCAATTCAGCAGTTGTAAGTCAACATTCTAATTCCAAGATTTTACAACAACATTATGTCTCGGCACAGGTTTTGGGAACCACCGCGAAAAACTTCTCAGTCTTCTCCAAAACGCAAGAACGGCAGGCGGAACTGAACAAACTTAGAAAATCAGGCAATGGATTATCACTCGAAAAGTAACAATCAAATCAATAACAATTAAATAAAAACATCATGGAAACAAACAGCGATTCAGAAAACGGAAAGTCACAGGATGACGGAGTACAAACAAATTCAACAAACGGTGGCAACCAATTTACCACCAAAGAACAAACCAAAGAGGCCGGGCCGAAAACTATGTTTTTGGAATATACAACCTGGCGGGAAGGACAACATAATATTTCTGCCATCATCAAAGATTCGGGTGAAAAGCGTGGCATCGTAGCTGCCCGAATCTATACCGAATTCCCAGGCAACGGCAAGCCCCCTACATACACAGCCAAAGACAAAGACGGAAACATCATTTTCCCTCCTACCGAAAAATTATGGGAACTCAAAAAGAATATTAAAGAACAAGCTCGCCTATTATTGGAAAAAGCCCGACTGGCTAAAAATACTCCGGCAACAGAAACTCCCGAAAAGAAAAAAGAGGAACCGATTGTAGAGAAAGAAGCAAAGGCAATAGGCAATAAAATAGCGGATGAAGGAAAAGAATTTGCCGGTGCTGCCAAAGATATAGTTACGGGAACAAGGTCACATGAAATTAAAAGCATACGCAAAAAGAAAATTCAAAGAGGCAAAGGATTACAACGCTAACCAAAAAATCACATGAACACAGAATCAAAAAATAACATCGAATTGGAATTTAGCCCTGCTGCGACATTCTCCGACCCCATCCTAATAAAAATGACTTTGCCCGATGGCTCGAAGCAAGTTATCGGGCATGTCTTACAGGATTGGGAAAACGAAGATGCACCGGTGCTGTATGTCAGCATCGGTGAAAACGGAGAGGAAATATGCCCTCCCACTGACGACTGGACGGCAGTTGAGCAAGCCTTTGCAAGATATGCCAGACAGTATGTGGAAAGACAACATGAAGCAAGACAGGATAAAGCCGCCTCGCGTGTAAATGAAATAAGCGGTGTACGTGAACAAAAAGGTCGGAACAAAACAATTGGAATTTCTAAATAATTCAAAATTAAAACCAAAACTAAAAAAACATGAAAACAAATCACTTCACGTGTTCCGACCATGAATCGGAACAAAAATCAGAAAAAAAACATTCTGAAATAAATGCACTGGCCTCTAAACTGGGTGAACACTTCGGAAAGCGCAACCTTCCAAAGCCCAAAGGGGACAGTTTGATTCCTTACGTCGGCTCATTCAAGCATGCGTATGAAGAAGTAAGCGCATTCATGCATCAGCGTTTGCAGCCGGACGCTCACCTGCCAGAGGCAACCATGAAAATAAAAAGGGCAAAGGAAAGAGATAAGCATATAGATTCAGAAATATCTGAAAAAAGCAATCACATCAGCAACAGCACTTTTAAGTTAGGGGATTATCACCCGAATCATTTTATCTACCGCTTTTGGATTGCCATTATTTGCACGGGAGTAATATTTGCAGGGGACACCAATTTAAATGCAAAATCCTTTGAGTTTCTGGGCGGCTCATATATAACAGCTCTGATACTCGCCATTTCTTTATCTCTCGCCCTGTTTCTTCTCGCCCACACGACTCCGCTCATAGTAAAGAGTATGAAGAAAGTTTGGCAGCAGCGGTTGGTTATAGTATGCTCTCTCTCAATCGCTTTGGGAATTTCTACCGTTTTCGCCTATCTCCGCTCGGCGATGTTTGCATCCCAAAATACCTATGTTTCCCCGTCGTTATTTGTTGAAATAAACATGTTCCTCTATATCGTTTCGGGAGTTATTTCCTTCTTCGTGATGCCCACCTGGGAAGAGCTGAAAGAACACCTGCACAATCTTGAACGGTGGTTGCATATTAAAAAAACAGAAAAGCAGGTAGTGGCATTACTAAAAGCAAAAGAAATTAATAAAGACCTCGCCTTAAAAGATTCCATGGAACACTTTCAGATTGTCGTATATGCCAAACATTTTGACGAACGGATTGTCCGAATGTACAGGGAGTCTGTTCAGATTTTTATCAATACCAATCTTATCTACAGAACCGACGGACAGGTACCGGATTGCTTTCACCGCCCCCCGGATGATCCTGACATGGGTTTCAAATCTTCTGAACCATATAACCCTAACAACACACTATCATGAAAACATTCA
>DATHOL010000106.1:0-5014 GCA_035484895.1 Bacteroidia bacterium
CGGCTTTTACAAGGGCTTCTGCTCTTTCTGTCATATCGGCAGTAATGCCAACTGCAGCAGCCACCCGCAACCTGCCATATTTATCTTTACACGCAAATGGGTGAATATGAATTTTCATAATATCCTTGTAGGTAATAAGTCCTACAAGTTTGCCGTCATTATCAATAACCGGCAATTTTTCAATCTTATATTTCTGCAGAATGGCTTCCGCTTTACTTAAGTCGGTTCCGGCTTTAGCCGTAATGATATGGTCCTTAGTCATCACTTCGCTGATACTGCGGCTCATACTCTTTTCAAAGCGCAAATCGCGATTGGTAACAATACCAACCAAACGGTGCTTGGTAGTTACTACCGGAATTCCACCAATTTTATTGGCCTTCATCAGCTTTAAAGCGTCACCAACTTTTGCATTTTCAAGTACGGTAATCGGGTCCTGAATCATTCCGCTTTCGTAGCGCTTAACACGCCTGACTTGCTCAGCTTGCTGGGCTATGGTCATGTTTTTATGCAGTACCCCTATACCGCCTTCTCCTGCAATAGCAATAGCCAGCCGGTATTCGGTAACCGTATCCATAGCGGCACTGATAATTGGAGCATTAATGGGGATATTCCTTGTAAAGTTTGAAACTATATTAGTTTCGCGCGGAAGTACGTCGGAATAGGCTGGAACCAAAAGAACGTCATCGTATGTGAGACCTTCTTCGGTAAATTTATCATCGTATGTTTTCACAAAAAGACTTTTGCAAATATAAATCAAAAAAATACAACTATGAACTATAAACTATGAACCATGAATATATTATATTGATAATCAAAACAATCTAACTTTCTGTTTATAGTTCGCAGCTTATAAGTTCATAGCTATTAAAGGGCCATTAAATTACATCCACGTATATCACTGATATCCAAACGTCCTGAGACTTCAAACTTACCATCCGGAAAAGAGATACCTACATCCTCTGTAGCTATAAATGAACAGGAGTTAATATTGGCAAGGTCAATAATATTTATTGCTCCTTTCTGACTGTCCACTGACCACTGACCACTGACTACTATTTCAAACGGATCATAAATATCCCTTACTAAAACCTTCATCCATGGTACACACTCAAAAACACCTTTACCATGCGAATAGGCTTGGGAAAGAAGCTCAGTCATACCATATTCCGAATGAATGCTATCAGCCATAAGCTGAAAGCTATCAGCTAATTTTTTATGTACTTCCGGCCTGGTTAGCTCTTCTCTCCTACCCTTCATACCGCCTGTCTCCATAATAACTGTATTTTTTAGTTCCATAGGGCATTCTTCCGCTAATTTTAACAGAGCATAAGTAACCCCAATTAGCAGTGTTTTTTGTCCCTTAGCTTCATTCTCTTTCAGCTTAACCATTAACTCATCGTAGTTGTTCATATAAAATCCGCTACCCGGATTCTGAGTATTTTTTATAAGTTCATCAACCATATAAACAAGGGAGGAGTCACCCCGCTCTAGATAGGATGGTAAAAGTGCCAGCAGGCAGTATCCTTTTATATCCCCATAGAATCTTTCAAACCCTTTTCTAAAGCTGGTTTTATATATGCTAACATCTTTAACTATGTGTTTAGATGGGATACCAGAAGTGGTTGTACTGCTTTTAAATATAACACCATTTTTATCCACAGCTCCAGAAACAACAGCGTGCGATTTAAAAATGGAAATAGGTAAAAATGGAATCTCATTTAACCTCGTTATTTTAGAGATATCTACCCCTAACGTATTTACATATTGATTGTAAACTTTGGTGTTTTCTACTTGAAAATGGAATATCTCCAAGGCCAATTTTTCAAAGTCGGAATCTGACAGATTTTTGAAAATCCTGCCTTCAATTAATCGTTGCTTATCTAATACGTCTTTATCCATAATCCGTTCAAAAATAATACCTATATTTGCATTTGAGCGATATTACCATGAAATATTTAAGAACTTTTTCACTTATTTGTTTTTTAGGATTACTTTATTCCTCCTGTGTAAAGAAGGAAAACTATCCTGATTACCCTATTATTACCTTCAATGCCTTTACCCCGTTTTGCTCAGGCGCCACAACCGACTCAGCCTATCTGAGAGTTAACTTTACCGATGGAAACGGTGATATTGGCCATCCTTCAGGAGAAGGTGTGACCCCTGATTTTTACATTGTTCCTTTGGCGGATAGCGGCAATGGGTTTTATAAAATTATACATTTCACATCTCCTGCTACAGGGAAGGACTCAACGCTTTCTTATGCTTACCAAATACCCAACATAACCCCATCGGGCAGCGATAAGGAATTAAATGGCATCATTCAGATTAATTTAGAAAATGCCATCCAAACAATAAGCAGTTTGCAAGGTTTAATACCTAACTTCAACTTCCATGACCTTGAATTTCAAGTCTGGATATATGACCGTGCCGGGAACAAAAGCAATGTGCTTACTACCCCTCCTTGCCATACCTGCGGGTTTTAACCCCTCTCCTTACCCTCTCCAAAAACGGAGAGCGCATCTTTTTCCTATCCCGATAGTTATCGGGACTGACTGAACGGTAGTGGCTCAGTTTGAAAAATTCTTGGAGTTTTCTATAATTTCAGGGTGTTTGTCTATATAGTTTTTTACATTTCTTCCTGCATCCATATACTGCATTTCATAAAAAGTATCATTTGGGTTTTGTTTGCGGTTTTCTAAGAATATCTTTTCGGCTTCATCCCTTATTTTTGTTAGCCTTTCGTATTCTTTCATTACAGTTTCTTCTACCATATTATTGTTTTGATAAGTCAAAGTTACAATATCCTTTATTTCTAAAATCTGTGTTGTTATCCCTGCCTGATAAGCAGGGGTAACTCTTAATGTTTGGTGAATCTTGCAAAAATTGTAATAAACGAAGTACAAAGCTAATGAATGTACGTGATTTTCTAATTTCTTAGAAAAGGCGTTTGTTAAACGGGTGAACCTTCTCATGTGCATTCTCATAGTCAAGTTTTGGCGTTCAACATACGAGGTTGAAACGTGCTTTGGGTCGGGGTCGCCGCTTACTTGTTTCTTAATTGCGCCCGTACAGGCGGCGGGACTGTATTTACGTGCATCTTCACGGCTTACGCTGCTATATATCTTATGAAGTTGAGCGAAGTCTATATCGCCGCCAAAGTTATCTTCAACCGCTTCTAAATATGCTTTTAACCCATCTGTGGTTAATTGCACCCTATTCTTAATCCTATCAGCTAAATCTCTCATAAATTCATTTGCAGATAAGTAATCTCTATTAGCAACATACCAAGAAATAATGAGTTTACTGTCGGCATCAATACCAGTCCACGTCCAAACGTCCCCCGCTTTGCCGTGCATATCTTCGGGAACATTCTTTTGTTTTGAATATACGAAAGACCAAATCTCATCACATTGTACTCTTTTGGCATTTACATTTTTTACATTATCATCATGGAATTTTAAACAAGCAGTACCAACATCTATAAGCAACTTATTAACCGTATTACGTGATACATCACAAGTACGAGCGATAGTCCTCATGCTCATTCCTTCAACAAGTAAGTTGATAATTTGTACCCTTTTTTCTACTGTTAGTGCATTCATATCTTTTGAATTAGAATACAAATATACAACTTTATTCTTTACGGTAAGCATAAAAGTTCAGTTTATTTTAGAATTTATTTGTAAACTTACAAATATTTTTCAATAATCCTTGTGTTTAAGTGGAAAATGATTATATTTGCATTTGTAACCATACAAATAAAAATGTCTGACGACTTAGAAAATATTGATATTAGTGCCTTAATGCGTTCATATAATGATAACGCAAATCGTAGTTTGAAAGAATTATTTGAGTTAAAACTGGATGAGTTCAAAGTTAATCAAAGTCAAGCATTGGAGGCTATGAAAATGGAAAGCAGAACTTTAAACGCATTATTAACAGGTTCGAGCTCCAAAGTAGATATACTCTCCTTAGTAAAACTATCTAATTTTTTAGAGATACCTCAATCAGAATCAGTTAATCTCTACTTGGATTCATTGAAAAAACCAAATGATGATAAATCGCTTGATATTGAAAAGCGAAAATTTATTCTCAAAAACTTTGATTTAGGAGAATTAAAAAAGGAAGGAATCTTAGAAAACACATCTGACTTTGAATATATTGAGAATAGATTGATAAATTTATTTAATTATGATTCTATATTTGATTACAGAAAAGACATTCTAAATCCTGCGTATAGTTCCGCTAAACTTTTTAATGAAAACCGTATCTCGGAATATTGGGTTGATTTTTCAAGACAGATTTTTAGAAAAATTAATAATACCAATCAATATGATAGAAAGGCTTTAATTGATTATTTCCCTACTATTAGATGGCATTCCATGAATGAGGAAAAGGGACTTTGGGAAGTGCTTAAATCGCTTTATAAGATGGGTATTACAGTAATATATCTTCCAAAGTTTAAAAAGCTACATGTTAGAGGTTCGACTTTTGCGGTAAATAAAAGACCTTGTATAGTTTTAACAGACTATAAGGGTTTTTACCCAACACTTTGGTTTGCATTACTACATGAATTACATCACGTACTTTTTGATTGGGACGATATACTAATTAACTCTGTTCATATATCTGATTCGGAAGGAATGGACATATACACTCAAACTGAAATTGAAGATGTGGCTAATAAGTTCGCAAGAGATTATCTATTTTCAGAGGATAAAATGAGGGAATTATCACCCCATATAAATAATCTGTTTTATGTAAAAGAGTACACTAAGCGACATCACGTTCATTATAGCATTCCTTATGTGTTTTTAGCTTTTGAAAATCATAACTGGGGATGGGTTAAGAAGTTTATGCCAGATATAAACAGATGTTTAGAGAGGGTGAAAAATATTACACTTAAAATGTCGGCATCAGAAATCGCAAAGTATCACGTTAATTATATATATTCTTAAAAATCATGAAATCATGAAAAAAACAAAAAAAGTCCCAAGTAAAACAGCAGAACAGT
>DATHOL010000107.1:0-2300 GCA_035484895.1 Bacteroidia bacterium
GTCTGGCGAGAATTCAATAAATACTTTTTTACCTTCGGTGGCAATGCCGGGGGAGTCGGTTCTGAAAAGCCTGTCTATTAATACAGCCTGTTCCTCCTGCGAAAGGATTTTACTCTTCTTTGCAGCCATTTTGCGGGCATAACTTTTAGCTAATAAAATATTTGCCGGATTTTTTATTTCCGATTCAATACTGTTTTTGTAGTTTTCAATTACACCTTCAATAAAGTCCGGCGCTGCTCCGGAATCTATACCCGAAGGTATTCCATAAATAATAAAAGTTTGTTTGCCGAAATCATTAATATCAAAACCGAGGCATTTTAATTCGGGAAGTAATAATGTTATTACAGCTGCATCCTCTGCGGAAACCTGTATCGTTTGCGGAAATAATTCTTTTTGGGACGGCAGGCTTTCCTTTTTCTGCAAAGCTGTGGAGGCTTCTTCAAAAAATATTTTTTCCCATGCCAGGCGTTGGTTTATCAGTATCAGTTTTTCATCTGCCGAAACAACGATATATTCCTTGCCCCAGGCTTCGTGCCATTTTACTTGTGTGCCTGCTTCTTTTTCAGTTGTCAGTAATAAGTCGTCAGTTGTCAGTAATGACGAACGGCTGACCACTGACGACTGACGACTGATAACTGTTCTCGCCTCTTCGGCAAAGGGGTTGTAGTCGGGATTAAGATTAATTTGTGGCTGGCGGATAATATCAGTCTTTTTTACCGGGCTTATTTCAAAGGCTCCTTCGCGGTCAAAATCCATAGGGGGAACCACATTATGCTGGCCCAATGCCCTTTTAACAGCGGATTTCAAAATGGCATAAATCATCGATTCATCCTCAAACTTTATTTCCGTTTTGGTGGGATGTATATTCACATCAATCTTACCGGGCTTAATTTCGAAGAATACAAAATAGGAAGGATATGATTCTTTTGCCAGTAGCTCCGTATAAGCCGATTGCAAAGCGTGATGCAGGTAATTGTTTTTAATATACCGGTGGTTCACAAAAAAGTATTGTTCGCCTCTTGTCTTACGGGCATACTCGGGTTTGCCAATAAACCCGGAGATGTTTACCAGGTTGGTATGCTCTGTAACCGGAACTATTTTCTGGTCATACGTATTGCCAAACAGCGCCATAATCCGGTGTTTCAGGCTGCCCGGCATAATATGAAATAGTTGTTCGTCATTATTAAATAAAGAGAATTCCACTTCGGGGTGCGATAAGGCAATCCGGTGAAACTCCTCCATAATATGACGAAATTCTACCTGGTCTGACTTTAAAAATGTTTTTCGGGCAGGTACATTAAAAAATAAATTCTTGATACTGATGGATGTCCCCGCTTCACTTTGACAAGGTTCCTGCTTTTGGAATTTGCTGTTTTCAATTTCCACCAACGTGCCGGTTTGGCTATCTGCCGTTCTTGTTTTTAGTTCAACAGTAGAAATAGCCGCAATAGAAGCAAGCGCTTCACCCCTGAAGCCATTGGTGGTAACCGAAAAAATATCATCGGCTGTAGTTATCTTGGAAGTGGCATGTTTTTCAAAGCATAGCCTGGCATCGGTATCCGACATACCCGAGCCGTTATCTATCACACGGATAAGGGTTTTTCCGGCATCTTTTATTATCAGTTTTATCTTGGTGGAGCCTGCATCCACCGCGTTCTCCATAAGCTCCTTTACAGCTGAAGCAGGGCGCTGAATAACCTCACCCGCAGCTATCTGGTTTATTACATGGTCCGATAATAATTTTATCACATCCGGCATGCGGGGCTTTCTTTTTTGCAAAGGTATGGAATCCGCCGTATATTTGTTTCATAATTCAACCACCATGAGCGCATTCATAGACTTTTTAAAAGGGATTGATACAGACATACTGTTATTCATCAATGGAAAAAATTCGCCTGTAATGGACCAGGTTATGTACTTCATCAGCGGGCGTTTTACATGGATTCCGCTATACCTGATTTTGGCTATTATGATTATTCGTGATTACAGGAAGGGAGCAATTATCATTATAATATTTGCCGTGATAGCAATCGTTTTGAGCGACCAGGCAGCGAACCTTCTCAAAGACCATTTTATGCGCTTGCGCCCAAGCCATACAGCGGGCGTTATGAACCAATTGCATTATTACAAAGATTCTGCCGGAGAAGCCTATATGGGCGGATTGTATGGTTTTCCATCGAATCATGCTGCTAATGCCGCTTCCCTGGCCATGTATATCATTCTGCTATTCCGCCGTCGGTTTGTAACCGTGATAATGATTTGCTATGTGATATTAATATGCTATAGCCGCATTTATCTTG
>DATHOL010000108.1:0-9280 GCA_035484895.1 Bacteroidia bacterium
AACGCACCCCACTAAAGGAGCATTTGTAACCCGCGGTACATCGCGCGATGAATATGCTACTTATACGGAAGAAGGCCCGCCATACGAACGTAATATGGAAAGGCTCATCCGCAAGTTTGAAACGGCTAAAAGTTATGTTCCGGCACCACAGGTTTACAACCAAGACAACCAGCACGACCATGGAATAATATTCTACGGAACATCTACTCAATCTTCCGAAGAAGCGATAGATATTTTAAAACAAAAAGGAATCCCATTGGATGCACTCCGCATTAAATCTTTCCCGTTCAATAAGACCGTGGAAGAATTTATTGCAGCACACGACAAGATATTTTTGGTGGAGCAAAACCGCGATGCGCAACTGAAAAGCCTCATGTTAATTGAATTAGGAATTCCATCCAAAAAGATTATTCCAATTTTGAATTATGAAGGGTTGCCAATTACCGCAGACTTCGTTGTGAAAGGAGTTGAAAAAAAATTAGTTAAAAAACGCAAAGTCAACAAGGTATAATTATGTCATACGCACGTCCCAAATTCCGCCATCCGCAATTACCAAAAAACGAACTTGGTTATACCCAGGATTTCTATGAAGGGTCTATCTCTACATTATGTGCAGGTTGCGGCCACGATTCTATAAGCGCTGCCATAGTACAGGCTTGTTTCGAAAACAATATCGAACCTCATAAAGTGGCGAAGATGTCGGGTATCGGATGCTCCTCTAAAACTCCGGCTTACTTCCTGAGCCATTCTCATGGATTCAATTCTGTTCATGGACGTATGCCATCGGTTGCAACAGGCGCCAATATGGTAAATAAAGACCTTTGCTATTTAGGTGTTTCCGGCGACGGAGATACAGCTTCTATCGGTATGGGACAATTTGTACATGCTGTTCGCCGTAACCTGAACATGGTTTATATAGTGATGAACAACGGTTGTTATGGGCTTACTAAAGGACAGGATTCTGCTACTGCCGATAAAGGTTCTAAAAACAAAGCCGGAAATGTAAACGATTTCGAATCTATCAGCCTGGCAGGCTTGGCGCTCGAATTAGGTGCAACATTTGTAGCCCAAAGTTTTTCCGGAGATAAGAACCAATTGGTTCCGCTTATTAAAGCTGCAATGAAACACCAGGGATTTGCATTTTTAAATGTCATTTCTCCTTGCGTTACTTTCAATAATAATGTGGGCTCTACCAAGTCATACGATTTTGTTCGCGAACACCAGGAAGCTACATCTACATTTGACCTTGTTCCGCATAAAACAGAAATCACTACCAAATACGAAGAAGGCACAACGAAGTCTGTTGTAATGCATGATGGCTCACTTATTCAATTGCATAAGTTAGACCAGCAATGGGACCCCCAAAACAAGTTTTCAGCTATGACTGCCCTTGAAAACGCTAAAAATAAAGGCGAAATTCTTACAGGCCTTATTTATATCAATGAGCAATCTCAGGACCTGCATGCGTTGCTTAATACATCAGATACTCCTTTAAACAAACTTACCCAGGATGTTCTTTGCCCGGGTACTGAAAAGTTGAAGGATATTAATAAGAGTTTGAGGTAATTTCATTCACTAGCCCCGTCCTTTAGGTCGGGGTACAAATACCAAATCGCCACATTGCAGAGGGCTTTAGCCCTTACATGTAAGGGCTAAAGCCCTCTGCAATAATTGTTGTCATATTCACACCCCGCCATAAATGGCGAGGCTAATGAATGAATGGAATTTTCATTTCAACGACCTAAAGGTCGTAGGTCATTCGAAACGACGAACATTACATTCTATTCATTACATTTGTTTTTGTAAAGTAAATGAAGGACGATTAAGCAGTAAAAGTGCTCGTAAATAAAATTGAATTATGTTAAATAGAAGTAGTAAATACAATGGCGAAACTTCTATTTTTCACTTGCTGGTTCGGAATGTTGGCTCTTTTGGGTTCCCCCTAAAGATTGATTATTTATTACATTGCCATAATCAAACAAAGCCCACAACATAGAAGCAATCGCGACAAGGACCAATAAAAATAACCATGGGCGTTTGTTGAAAAATAAAAGATTCCCTTCAATCCTAAAGGGTTGGAATTTAACAAATGTAGAGGCATTGTACTTTTTTGCGAAATAAAAATAAATCCGAAGACAAACAAGACCGAAAATAACCAACACTACATCACGGTCAGAATGCAAGACTGGAGCGGGTTGTATTAAGAAAAATTTCATCAAGAGAACTATTATATTTTTTTATCAATATGTAAAATACCCAATATTAATATAGATGCGAAAATACCCAATCGCAATAAACATAAACGTTTTGCTTTTACGAGTACGCTTTTATCATACTCATTAGTTGCTTTTTTTATTGCTTTTTGTACTCTTCTATAGGAAAGATTCCATCCGCTTGTATATGCGCCTCTGTCTCTTAATTCCCCCTTCATTATTCCAAGTTGTAGTCCAACTCCGGCATAAATTGCAAATAAAATCAGAACCATATAGATTGTCATGATTGTCCTATTTCGTCAAATCCAGTTTTTCCGGCTTAGCAGCCATTTCTTTTAATAGGGCTTTATATTCCGGCATGTTGCGTAGGCTGGCAAACTTGCTATCTTCTTCCAATCTTCTGGAATCGGTAAATCCCAGTTTTACGGCTTCGTGCAACTCTTCCAATGCCTTGGCAGGGTTGTTCGTGCGGCCTGTCATATATAAAGATGCACTCAGGTAACTATGCTCCGGGTTCTTAGGGTCAACCATCGTATAAAGCCCGTTAAAATATGATGCTCCAATATAATTACCGGCATTTAATTCGCTGCTGGTGCCCATGTACATTACCAGGCTTAAATAGCCCAGCATTCGCTGTGTTTGCAAGGCAGCCGGTGAGGTTGTATCCTTCTTAATCATTTTTTGCATGGTTGAAATCTTTGCATCCCACCAAGCCTGGTCCATTTTGCTCATATGCGCCCGAAACTCCAGTATTTCCTGGGCTTCCTGGGCTTCGAATATCTCTTCGTCTTTAAAATATTTTTCAAGCAGATCGGAGTTTTCAAGTTGTTGTACTGTAGCAGCATATTTGCCCAAGTCATCCAAATCGCGTAAAAAGTTGAGCAACTTTTTATAGGCATAATACTCATTGACAATATCTCTTTTTTTATGCCAGTCAGTGGCTTCTTTCAAAAATCCATCACGAATGGATTTAACGATAGAATCATTTTTCGGCATGGTTTTCATCCGCATGGCATCGGCATCCAGCCATTGAAATGCCTGCTCAGCAACTGAAACAGGCGGCCATTGGTGCTTGCCATTATATACAATTAACTGGTGCGCCAAATTAGTTGAGTCGAGCAACTTATCAAGTTGCTTAACGGTTACATTGTTAAAGTCTTTATCGCCAACAAACGATATAAAAGAAAATGGTTGTTTGAGTGGCGGATGTTCCTCTGGGAAACCACCACCACAAGCCACCACACCTGCAATTCCGCCATCGGCAATAGCCACCATAGAGGCTACTTTCGCGCCTCCTGAAAAGCCGAAAGTGTACAGCCGGTTATTATCTTCCGACAAGCGAATCCAGGTATCTTTCATAAAAGCTTCAGCAGCTTTTTCTGAAGATTCCCATGGCTGTCCGTTTTGGGAATTATACGTTCCGGCTAATATAAATCCATACTTTTCAGCCAAATCTTTGTACAGTAAAACCGGCAGATTACCCACTCCATGCGGGTCGAAGAAATAAATAATGGGCCACTTTTTATTCGTATCATAATGGCTGGGCAGATAAACAGCGTATATTTGGGAAGAATCATCGGAGCAAATGACAGAGTCAATAACAATACCCTTTTTCAGCGGTTTTAAAGACGCAGCTGAATGTCCTGATGTTTCAGAAATGCTGTTTCCTTTTGCCGAGGAAGGTTTACTATGGCATCCCCACAGGAGGAAAACAGAAATGAACAGGCTTATAAAATACCTCATGATACTTTTACTTAATATCTCCGCAAGTTACTTTTTTTCTAAACTTGTACCATAAAAATTATGATAGCTGAAATTATTACCATAGGAGACGAGTTGCTGATAGGGCAGGTTGTAGATACCAATTCCGCCTTTATTGCAACAAAATTAAATGAAGCGGGAATCCACGTCCACCAGATAACATCGGTGTCGGATAAGCGGGAGCATATTATCGAGGCCCTTGGAAACGCTGCCCAAAAAGCCGATATTATTCTGATGACAGGCGGCCTTGGCCCGACGAATGATGACATTACCAAACTTACGCTTTGCGAATATTTCAAGGTGGGATTGCGCTTTGATGCGGAAGCATATAAAGATGTGGAATACGTATTCAAAATCCGTGGCAGAGAGGTAACGGAAGTAAACCGCAGGCAAGCTGATTTGCCCGAGAATTGCATTGCTTTAAGGAACAAGAATGGCACTGCGCCCGGAATGTGGTTTGATGTAAATGGAAAGATATATATATCCATGCCGGGTGTGCCTTATGAGATGAAAGCACTGATGGAAGATGAGGTAATCCCCAAGCTACAAAAGCAATTTACACTTCCGGTTATAGTGCATAAAAATGTATTGACTGTTGGAATAGGAGAATCTATGCTGGCGGAGAAAATAGTTGATTGGGAAAATTCCCTTGCACAAGTTGGAATTAAACTGGCTTATCTTCCATCCGTGGGAATGGTCCGGCTAAGGCTCAGTACAAGAGGCGCAGACAGAAGCATTCTTGAAAAAAATGTACAGGATAAAATCAGCGAGTTAAAGAATTTAGTTGGTGAATATATTTATGGATACGATACTGATACGTTGGAAGAAATAGTCGGGAAGCTTTTAACAGAAAATAAGCAAACCATCTCACTTGCCGAAAGCTGCACAGGTGGCTATATCTCACACCTTATAACAGCTATTGCGGGGAGTTCCGATTATTACAAAGGTTCGGTAATTGCGTATTCCTATGAAATAAAAACCTTAGAGTTGGGTGTTAACGAAGAGCTGTTAAATACTAAAGGAGCCGTTTCACAAGAGGTGGTAGAACAGATGGCATCTGCTGTTCGGAAAAAGTTCAAAACGGATTATTCTATTGCGGTATCCGGCATTGCGGGCCCTGGTGGTGGCACGCCCGAAAAACCTGTCGGGATGGTATGGATTGCTATTGCAACTCCGGAAAAAGTATTCAGCAAGAAATGCCAGTTTGCCAATAACCGCTTGCGGAATATTCAGATGACAGCTAATACCGCATTAAATTTGTTGAGAAAAGAAATTATTTCAAATAAATCGTAGATTTGTCTAAATGAAAGCAGTAGGCATTATACCCGCCCGATTCAATTCTACCCGTTTCCCTGGTAAGCCATTGGCTGATATAAAAGGGAAGACGATGATACGCCGTGTATATGAACAGGCGGAAAAGAGCGAATTGCTTTCCGCGATATTTGTTGCTACCGATGATGAACGCATAGTAGCAGAAGTAAATAGCTTCAGCGGCAATGCCATTATGACATCCTCCAAACATCAGAGCGGAACGGACCGTTGCTTTGAAGTATTGGAAAAGATTGGAAAAGACAAATATGATATAGTAGTGAACATCCAGGGAGACGAGCCTTTTATTCATCCGGAACAAATTGATAAGGTTGTGAAAAGCTTCAAACATGACTATATTCATATTTCAACCCTGGGACATTTTCTGACTGACAGCAGGGATTTGATTAGTCCTACCTTGGTTAAAATAGTTCGAAAGACTAATGGTGAAGCGCTATATTTCAGCCGCTCGCCTATACCATTTATGAGAGAAGCGAGTGGAAAAGATTGGACCAAGAACCATCCCTATTTAAAGCATATTGGTATCTATGCTTATCGTTCCAATGTATTGGAAGAGATTGTAAAATTACCTGTATCATCCCTTGAAAAAGTCGAATCGCTGGAGCAATTGCGCTGGCTTGAAAATGGCTATTCCGTTATGGTAGAACTAACCGATAAAGAATCCTTCCCGGTAGATTATCCGGAAGATTTAAAGAAGTTTAAGTAGTACGGTGGAACGCGGATGATTTATTATGATTTTCGCAGATTTTATCTTATTTAATCATAAGCAATCTGCGTCATCCGCGTTCCATTGTATTTCTTATTTTCTGGAATACGTTATCACCGTGGGCTCATCCTTCATATTCAGATACTCAATTTTAATTTCTGAATCAGTTAAACTAAGCACCTTCCAACAGTAACAACAAAAACAGTGTGTTTCTTTTGGGGCATTATATAGTTCAGATTTACCGGTATTAAAATCGTAAAGTATAAGTTTGCCTCCGCGCCTGTAGGTGCCTTCAAACATCATTATATTCTTCACGGTATCCATATAAAATGGAGTAGCGCCATACATAATCGTGCCGCCGGTGCGCTTATTTATAATTTCAATTTTAATGGGATTAGCCTGCAGATGGGTAGCGATAACAAACACACTGTCAAAATCCCTGTACACATAACCAAGCACATCCAAAGGCAATGCTGTATCCGACTCATGTTCCGAAACCTCATTCTCAATAAAATCTTTTCGTAAGCATAAATAATTTATGCTATCGTACTTTTTATAAATCAGGGTATACCCCGATTTCAATACCTCGGTTTTGTATATTTTCTCTTTGTGCCTCCAAGGAGCAATGTGGATTTTGTAGTCTACCCTCCTGTTCTTTGCTCTTCCTTCCGGCCTTAAGTTATTTCCAATCGGATCGGCAGGGCCATATCCTTTAGGTTTAAGCCGGCTCGTATCAATTCCTCTTTTTATAATATAATTTGCTACTGCCTTTGAGCGTTCCCGTGATAAAATAAGATTTTTATTATCAATGCCTGTGTTGTCCGTGTATCCATCTATTTCAACAACGGTAGTTGGATTATAATATAAATAGTCTGCAATTTGGTCTAATTCTTTATACGCACCGGGTTGCAAATCGGCTTTATCCGTTTCAAATAATATATTTTCAAGCAGCACATTTTGTTCGGGCTTAATAACTTTTGTAGGAGGCACTTTTGCCTTAACAGAACTATCCCTGGTTATTTTCATTCTATCTGCATGCTGCGCTAAGTCGTTTGTATCCTGTATACACCGGCAAGGTTGTCCATCCACAACTTCTTCAACGCAAACATCATCAATGTAGTAATAGGATCTCAACGGGATGTCCTTTCCCGGAGTAATAAGATATTTTATGTTGCATTTTTCAGCTTTATCGAAGTTGCCGATAGTCATAAATTTTTCGTTTCCTTTGGCTTTATAGGTCCATAATAGCTCTACCCATCTGCCTGAATCAGCAATAACTTTAGTATTATAATTCAGTTGCGGTTTTAGGATAATTCTTGATGCATCACCGGTTTTATTAACCTCCTCGCTAAACAACACGCCAATATTTCCTATCGCACATTCTGACAACTTTGCAAGTGACACATAAAACTTTACATAGTATTCTTTTCCTTTTTGCAACGGTGTTTTTAATTCAGTGGAAAGATATTCTCTATAATTGTCCGGTGCGTCCGATTGATATAAATAAAACCCGGCATAAGCATTGCCTGAACGGGGCTTTTGTGAACCTACAAAATTATCGGGTACTCCAATTTTACTTATGCCGCAACATTCATTAAAATAGTCGGGCGTACCATCTGTAGGGCGAAACCATCCTCCCGAAAGTGTTATCTGGCTTTGATATTTGGGGCATGTTTGATAAACCTCAAAACTACCATTAAATACAAGGTTTTGCGCCGAGAGAAGATTAGTAGCAAGAAGAAATAAAAGTAATGCGGCAATTTTTTTCATTATGTAGGTGCAAAATAACCAAAAAATGTACTCCCCCGTTATTGATAGAGAGAGGATAAGTACTGACATTTTCTTTAACTTCGCGCTCCTATTGAAAAAATCATGCTTAGAACACATACATGCGGAGAGCTAACGCTACAAGATGCCGGAAAAGAAGTAACCCTCAGCGGTTGGGTATTCCGCAGCCGCGACCAGGGCGGAATGGTATTTATTGACCTCCGCGACCGTTATGGTATTACCCAACTCGTATTTCTGAATCCTGCCAAAACAGCTGACGGTGGCCAGTTGTCCGGTATTAGCCAAAAACTATATGATGATGCAAAGGCACTTGGCAGAGAATATGTGATAAAGGCAACAGGTAAAGTACAAGAACGGGCAAAAAATAACCCAAATCTTTCCACAGGAGAAATTGAGGTTTTGGTGGAATCATTTGAACTTTTGAATGCATCCAAAACCCCACCGTTTACTCTAGAAGAAGAAACCGACGGAGGTGATGAACTTCGCATGAAATACAGGTATATTGACCTTCGCCGGGATATTGTAAAGAATAATTTGCTTAACCGGCACAAGGTTGCAAAGGCTGTTCGCGAATACCTCGACGGACAAGGTTTTGCAGATATTGAAACTCCATTTTTAATTAAGAGTACACCGGAAGGTGCCCGCGACTTTGTGGTTCCTTCGAGTATGAACAAAGGTGAGTTTTATGCGTTACCGCAATCGCCACAGACATTTAAGCAATTATTAATGGTGGCCGGTTTCGACCGCTATTACCAAATTATACGCTGCTTCCGCGATGAGGATTTACGTGCTGACCGCCAGCCGGAGTTTACCCAGATAGACTGTGAAATGGCCTTTGTAGAGCAGGAAGATGTGCTTAATATGTTTGAAGGCATGGTAAAACATGTGTTCAAAAAAGTAAGAAACATGGAGTTGGGCACATTCCCCCGCATGACTTTTGCCGATGCTTTAAAATACTATGGTAACGATAAACCCGATACTCGTTTTGGTATGTTATTACACGAGATAACAGATGTGGTGAAAGGAAGAGGCTTTAAAGTACTTGATGGCGCTCCGTTTGTAGGAGCTATTGTTGTCCCGGGGGCATCTGAATATACTCGCAAACAAACAGATGAGCTTACTGAGTTTGTAAAACGTCCACAGATTGGAGCGAAAGGACTTATTTATGTGAAATATGGCGAGGATGGTTCATTAAAGTCGTCAGTAGATAAGTTTTATCTTCCTATGGATTTGAAGCAATGGGTTGAAGCCGTTAATGCTAAGCATGGAGATTTGATGCTTGTAGTTTCTGGAGATAAAGCAATTTCACGAAGAGCACTTAGTGAGTTAAGATTAAAGTTAAAGTTTTGTGATTGGGTCAATAATAAAAACTGTTTAAATAAAGTATTAAGGGAAATCGATTTCTATAAACCAAATTTTGAAATTGATACTTATAATGGTAAAAATTTATGTGTTGGATTTAAATTTCCACTAATAAGTAGAT
>DATHOL010000109.1:0-3083 GCA_035484895.1 Bacteroidia bacterium
CTTGTTGATCCTGGTATTCGGTATGTTTTACCTTTCAGCATCTGCACAATCAAAACAGGAAAAGCGCCATAACAGCAAGCATATTGATTCCACTGCTATAAAAGCCCAGCAGGCTAAGGCAGAAAGCCTTATGCGCGATAGTATTATGCGTGTTGAAATGGTTGAAAAGCACAAAAGCGACAGCATCATAGCCAAATTAAAAGCCGATTCCAGTAAACTGAATCTATCCGCTCCGCGTGAATTTGAACTGGCTGAAGAACCTAAAGTAATAGGTGCCCAGCACATGGATGTGGCTGTATTACTTCTTATATCAGGCCTTACCAAAGGAGATAAAATAACCATTCCCGGTTCAAAAATAACGGATGCTATTAAAAATATCTGGAAACAGGGCTTGTTTGAAGATGTGCAGTTATATGCTTCAAAAATTGATGGTAAAAAGATTTATCTTACCATATCCGTAGTTGAAAAACCAAGATTGTCGAAATTCACTTTTATCGGATTGAAAAAAGGCGAAGCCAACAAATTGAGAGATGAAGTAAAATTGGTACGCGGTAAAGTTGTTACGGATTATTTATTGGCCGATTTAAGGCAGACAATTATTTCTCATTTTACCGAAGATGGCTATTCCAATGCAAAGCTCGAGATAGTGGAAAAGACTGATACCACTTTTGCTAATTCAATTATCCTGTACATAAAAGTTGACCGGGGACAAAGGATAAAAATTCAGGACATTAATTTCCATGGAAATGTAGCCCTTTCATCGGGAAAGTTGCGCCGCACTATGAAAGATACCAAACGCAAAAGAATATACAGCATTTTTCATAGCTCTAAGCTGATACCGGATAGCTATGCTGCCGATAAAGACAAGTTGATTGAAAAATACAACAGTCTTGGATACCGCGATGCAAAAATTTTGAAGGATACCGTGTATAAATCGGATGTGCCAAACCGTGTATCCATCGATATTACATTGGCAGAGGGCCATCGTTATTACTTTGGTGACATTAACTGGATAGGAAATTCCAAGTATCCATCCAAACTCCTTACAAGCATATTGGGAATTAAAAAGGGAGATGTTTATAATTCATCGCTTTTAACGGAACGCTTAAACGGAAACCCGAATGGTACCGATGTAAGCTCTTTATATATGGATAACGGGTATCTTTTCTTCCAGGTAAACCCTGTTGAAACCAATGTGCATAATGATACCATTGATATGGAAATGCGCATATATGAAGGCACTGTTGCAAGAGTAAATAATGTAACTGTTTCAGGCAATGATAAAACCAGCGACAAGGTTATTATGCGTCAGCTAAGAACCATGCCGGGCGAGCTTTTTCGTCGTTCCGATGTAATACGTACCCAACGGGAATTAGGTCAATTGGGATATTTTGACCCTGAAAAAATGACTGTAACACCGGTGCCGAATCCACAAGACGGAACAGTAGATATTAATTATGGCGTAGTTGAAAAATCATCTGACCAGATTGAGCTTTCAGGTGGATGGGGTGGAGGACTCGGCTTTGTTGGTACAGCCGGAATAACCCTCAAAAACTTTGCTGCTTCCCAGATTTTCAAAAAAGATGCATGGAGGCCAATACCTACCGGAGACGGAGAAGAATTGAGCCTTCGTTTTCAATCGAACGGATTGCCATACCAATCGGTTAACCTTACATTTGTTGAACCATGGGTTGGCGGGCATAAGCCTAATTCGCTTAGTACCACATTCTTTACCACTACAGAAAGTAATGGGCTGCCTTCCAGCGATCCGGGACGCCAGTCTATTAACATAAAGGGTGTTTCCGTAGGGCTCGGTATTCCTTTAAAATTCCCCGATGATTACTTTACGCTATATCAATATATTAACTACCAATATTATTCAGTGAATAATTATGGGTCCTCATTTATTTTCGCAAACGGATTTGCTAATGCAATCAGTTATAAGTTACAATTAACAAGGAATTCGGCTGACCCTAATATTTATGCCACCTATGGTTCTAATATCAAGCTATCCGGCGAGTGGACGCCGCCATACTCTGCTTTCAGAGGAAACGTAAATTATGCCGATGAAGCACCCGAAAAAAAATATAACCTTCTGGAATTCCAGAAATATAAATTTACCGGCTCCTTTTATACCGAAATTACCCATTGGGCTAATAAAGAATCGGAAGGAAAACTGGCGCATAACTTCGTTCTCTATACCAACGTTGGCTTTGGCTTAATGAATGATTATAGTTCCGAATTAGGCTATTGCCCATTCAACCGTTTTTATATGGGCGGAAGCGGATTAACCGGCTATTCACTAATTGATGGAAGGGAAATTATAGCCCTTCGCGGGTACAATGATGGCTCTTTATCATCAGCTACAGGGGCGGTTACAACAGCTAAGTATACAATAGAGCTCAGGTACCCTATTTCGCTAAATGCTTCTGCCACAGTATATATGCTTGCATTTATTGATGCCGGAAACAGTTGGTCAACTGTGCAGCAATTCAATCCATTCTCGTTATACAGGGCTGCCGGGCCAGGAGTAAGAATATTCCTGCCTATGTTTGGTTTGCTTGGATTTGACTATGGCTGGAGATTTGATGATGTACCTAATAACCTAACCATGCCACGCGGACAATTTGTATTTACGATAGGGGCAAATTTGGGGGAATTATAAAAAATACTAATTTCGCACACTCTTATGATGAAAGCAATACATAAATTGCAAAAAAATGAAAACTAAAATCATCCGTAATTTTTTACTGGCCGCATTTATTGCTTCCGGTGCGTTGGTTGCTTCCGCCCAAAAATTTGCTTATGTAGATTCACAGTACATATTATCTAAAATGCCGGAGTATAAGTCTGCTGAAGACCAGATTAACCAGATTTCCATTCAATGGCAAAAAGAAATTGAAGCCAAGTATTCGGAGGTAGACCAGTTATATAAAGCCTATAAGGCAGATGAAGTATTGCTTACCGATGAAATGAAGCAAAAGCGCCAGAGTGAAATTGAAACCAAGGAACAGGCTGTTAAAGACTTGCAAAAACAACGCTTTGGTGTAAACGGCGATTTGTTTAAGAAACGCCAGGAACTT
>DATHOL010000110.1:0-4537 GCA_035484895.1 Bacteroidia bacterium
TGATTGCTGCCATCCGCTGGTATGAACTTCACCAGGACACAGTTACCAAATTATGGAACATATACCAGCAATCTACCTATGCACCTGCTGATGGCGTGAGCCGCTGGAACCCATGTATTGCTATGGACCAAAATGGAAGCATTGGCCTTGCCTACTCAGTATCCGACCCTGTTAACGTTTACCCGGGTTTGCGTTATACCGGCAGAAGGACATGCGATCTCTTAAACACCATGACAGTTGCTGAAACTATAGCGAAAAACGGAAATGCACTTGCCGCAACCCCTCAGGGTAATGGAAACCGCTGGGGCGATTATTCCGAAATGTCGGTTGACCCAAGTGATGGTATTACCTTTTGGGCTACCAATATGTACACCAATAGTTCATTCGGCAATGGAACCAATGTTGGCTCATGGATATTCAGTTTCCAAATTACCCAATGCCCTACCGATGTTCCTGATGCTGTAAATAATGATGCAGCTACCTTTAAAGCTTATCAGAGCGGCAATATGCTGAACATTAAAGGAACTGATTTTCCTGAAAACGAAAGATTGGTAGCACAGATTTTTGATATTAATGGCAGAATGCTGATGCAAAAAGATGTAATTACCAATTCTAAAACACTCGAAACTTCATTTAATGTTTCAACACTTGCTAAAGCAATTTATTTAGTACGGGTTGGCAACGACCATATCCAAAGGGTTGTTAGAGTAGCTGTTAATTAATGCTTTCATTTTTGAACTTAAAAAGCCTTCTGAATTAATTTTCAGAAGGCTTTTGGGTTTATCCATTCATCAAAACCTGCTACAAATAATTTGCACCGATTAGGTACTTAATTACATCCACAGCATCGTTGTTAGCGGGAGAAGTTATAACATGGGTATGCTTATCTTTCACCGTTGTAATATTCCATTCATGGGGTTTAGCGCCAAACGATTTTGCTTCCGCAATTTTTGAACCATCAGTAAAAAAGACAGTAAATGTTCTTACTATCTGCCCCTTTTCCGTACCCTGATCCACTTGCATGCCCCCTATTATCTTATCACCCTGGTAAATTTTGTCTTTTATAAATGTAATTCCGGCAGTTTTATTTCGTTTTACCAACGTAATTTTATCGGGTTGGTTTTCGTTTGCCTGTTGGGCAGAAACAGAGCCAACTGCAAGCAATGCAACTAAAAGAAGGTTGAATTTCGTTTTCATATATTTTATACTATGCCAAAGGTAAAATTAATTTGGAATTGCGCATGTTCGTCAATGACGAAAGACATTCTTATGCCATCTTTTCCAATGCTGCGAGGCGCGAATGCATCTCTTTCAATACTTCTTCCGCCAGCTTTTCAGAACAACCGTTTACCAGCCTTATTCCTTGCTCAACGAGCAACTTGCGCGATTCTTTATCCGGTAGCGTGGAAGCGATATCAGAAAATGCACGCAATAACCTAAGGCTTACCGCTACATCGGCCTGTGAATAGAGGCGTATTTGTTCAAATGCTGATTCCAGTATCCTATCAAAACCAAGCCAGGGAACAATGAGGCGTAAAGTATTTTCGGGATAATAAAATTCCGTTTTAGGCGCCCTGTGCATGGCAAACCGAATTAATATACTGCTTAACTGGTCTATGCAATTAATAGCTGTACTTGGGTCATTCGATGCGGCGGATACGGCTTTCAGGCCTATATCTACAATTTGCAAAATACCAAATTCTATATCTTCATCCAGCGTTCTCGTAGAGCCAATATTAAAAGCATTTTTTAAAGCCCTTTCCAAATCAGGAGTCAGTTTTTCTTTTCCGGTAATTCCCATTAACGGAATTCCTGCCGGGACAAAATGCCCTATTCTTCTTGTCACGTATATAGCTATGTTGTTGCTTTTAGCAATGGTGAATAGCTTGCTATTGTCAATGGAAAGTATGTATCCGGAGGTTTCACTCAATACCGGTATTTCTCCTTTTTCCAAATGCGATGGCGAAACCGTTTTTTGCACGGGTTCACTATTGGTACGCATTTCAGGCAAGGTCTGCACTATCATATCTTCCGTTTCACGGGCAATACGGTCTACCAAATGGGTTACACTTACGGCTTTTGAAATATGTATTATGAAAAACAACAACCACGTAACACATAAAAAAGCAAGTACCATAGCCCCGAAAACTGTTACCACCGGGCAAAAGGCTGTCGGGAAATTCCGGGCAGCAGGCAATGAACCCAGGCAATACAGGAATGTACCGAGAAATATTCCCAATGTTTGCTGGGTAACGCGGTCGCGGACAAAACTGATAATAATACGGGGTGAAAACTGGGTAGATGCGAGTGTTAGGGTCATTAACAGAATGGCGAATACTATAGAAACCACAGTCATCATAGCTGTAGCTATATTGCTTAATACAAGTTGCGCAACCGCCGGATCTTCAGTAGTAGGGAAAAGCATAGTCGGTATCCAGCCGCGCATGTTAGGGTACCATTCTTCTAACGTGGATAAGTACATACCTGCAGCACCTATCAGCAGGGCAATAATTAAGGGGCGGATTAGAAACCCTACCCGTAAATCATTTGTTACCCGATTAATAAAAAAATTTAACCTGAATGGACCTTTTCTCATTTTCTGAAATCAACACGCACAAATGTAATGAGATTATTGAAAGCGGCTATTAATTGAAATACCCCAAACAAGGTATGCCCCGCTTTTCAACAAGATATTAACTTTGTATCTCAAATTGTCCCCAATGTCTGTCAAAATATGCACGCTCGATAAATTAAAGCCCGGTGAATCAGGCAGTATCGTGTCGTTTAATGACGAAGAAAAAGCACTGAAATTCATGGAGATGGGCTGCACACCCGGGGAAATTGTTTTAATGGACAGTTATGCCCCCCTGGGCGACCCTGTTGCCATAATGGTATCGGGCTATAAACTGAGTTTGCGCAAGTCTGAAGCTTCTTCTATAAATATTGAAAGAATTAAAGGAGACTAATGTTTAAAAGGAGAAAATTAAGGAGAGACCCTTCTATGCAGGATATTAAGGTGGCCCTTATGGGAAACCCTAATAGCGGCAAGTCGACTCTTTTCAATGCCCTTACCGGAATGAGCCAGCAAACCGGAAATTATCCTGGCGTAACGGTGGAAAAACGAACCGGTGAAGCTATTTTGCGGGATGAAAACGGAAAATCTGCTTTTATTTCTTTCCTTGATTTACCCGGCACTTATAGTATTTACCCAAAGAGTTTAGATGAAGAAGTATGCTATAAAGTTTTATGCGATAATACCGACGACGACCATCCGGATGCGGTACTGGTGGTTGCCGATTCCACCAATTTAAGAAGAAGCCTTTTCCTGACCACACAGGTAATTGACTTAGGCATTCCATGCGTACTTGTGCTTAATATGATGGACTTTGCACGACTGCGCGGACTTGAAATTGATACCGGCAAACTTTCAGGTTTGTTGGGAATACCTGTAGTAGCAACCAATGCCCGCAAAAAGGTAGGTATAGAAAATCTGAAGAAAGCCATACTCAATGAATTTCATAAACCTACCAAAACCTTTTTAGATATTGGGCATTTCGCGCCGCGCGAAATGCTTAATGCCGTTATGGCTATGTTTCCCGGTGAGAGCGCTTACGGAGCTTTTCAAATCATTAACAACGAAACAGGAGTATCACATTTCGAATCGATTGAATACAAGAAAAAGGAAATAAAAAAACTGATTACCGAATATCATTTTGAAAAGCATAAAATACAATCGGATGAAACCATAGCCCGCTACAAAGCCATTAACGAGGTAATAAAAGAATGTGTTGTTATAAATGAAGAAGAGAAGAAGAAATCGGTAACAGCAAGGGTCGACAAAATCCTGACCCATAAAGTTTGGGGGTATTTTTTCTTTTTAATCATTTTGTTTATCATCTTCCAGGCCATTTTCTTTATAGCGAAATACCCTATGGATGCTATAGAATTTTGCTTTGTAAAGATTTCGGAATTCGGGCAGAATGTGCTGCCGCCGGGAGAACTTACCTCCCTTTTAATTAATGGTATTTTAGCAGGATTGAGCGGTATCGTTGTCTTTGTTCCTCAAATAGCTTTATTGTTTGCATTCATAGCTGTTTTAGAAGATACCGGCTACATGGCAAGGGTTAGCTTCCTGATGGATAAATTAATGCGGCCATTGGGGTTAAACGGACGTTCGGTAATACCGCTTATGAGCGGCATGGCTTGTGCCGTTACTGCCATTATGGGTACACGCACCATTCAAAACTGGAAAGAAAGGATAACCACTATTATGGTAACGCCATTAATGAGTTGTTCTGCACGTTTGCCGGTTTACACATTACTTATTTCGTTGGTTATACCATCCACACATAATTACGGCTACTTTAATTTACAGGGGCTTGTCCTGATGGGCCTTTACCTCTTAGGGTTTGTTTCTGCACTGGCGGCGGCATTCGTAATAAAACTCCTCATAAAATCGCGGGAGAAAAGCTATTTTATGATGGAAATGCCGCTCTACCGTGTTCCTAAATTATCAGTAGTATTTTTAACCATCTAT
>DATHOL010000111.1:0-4413 GCA_035484895.1 Bacteroidia bacterium
ACTATTTTATCACGCAGTTTTGGCCCAAATGAATGGCTGGGGTCAAAATAAATTTTGGCTCCGGTCAGTTTCTTTATTTTTTTAGCCGATTCGTGCAACGGCATATTGCGGTACATGCCGCTTTCTGCAATGCTTACTCCCCGATGAATAAAAATTATTCGTTCTTGAAACCCGGCGGCATAGGTGCTAAGCCCAAGCCACGCCTTTTCCATAGAAGAAAGCTCTGTTTGAGCCGCCGCATCATACTTCTGCTTGCCTTGCCACTTAGGGTTTTTAAGTCCCAGTTTCCAGTTAGTATTTCGCAGAAATTGTGTTATTTCTAAAAAATGCCAGCCTATTTGCGAAACGGCCGGATTCCACAAAAGCATATCATTATCTCTCAACAAGCGCTCATATAACGGAACCTGGATAAGCGGGGATACAATTTCTGTAGCAACCATCAGGCCTGTTTCATTGGTAACGCGCTTTGCCATTTCAATACCGGGCATCATAACCAGGTCTTTTATGCTTCCGCCTTGCTGAAAAATGGAAAGATTATGTAAAAAATGTGAATGGTCTATACCTAAATCATTACTTTCGGGATTATAATTTGTACGCGATTTTAAGCCCACCACTCTTACACCCGCAATGGCCCTTTGCAAGGCGCCATGCAAGTTGCGCACCTCCATGGAAGCTAATTGGAATAACTCGTAGAAATTGTTTTCATTAATGGAGCAAGGCCCTGCTATAATGGAAACCTCCGGATTCTTTATATCTTCAATCATAAATACTATGCAAAATTACGCAAAAAAGGGGAAAGGGGAGATGAAATGGATAAAATGTCCTTAATAACAGGAGAATAGGAGTGCTTAATTAATCCTAATATTGTCCGACAAATGGTAAATTTGGATATTTTTAAGGAAGTATAATGGAGATAAAGCTGACAGAGGAGTTTAACTTGGCCTATCGTTTTGTTACCGAAACGAATCAAAATATTTTTTTAACGGGAAAAGCGGGAACCGGAAAAACGACATTCCTGAAATATTTACGAAGGAACAGCCGTAAAAATATGGTGGTAGCGGCACCTACCGGAGTGGCTGCTATTAATGCGGGAGGCGTTACGTTGCATTCCTTGTTTCAATTGCCATTTGCACCTTTTGTGCCTGCAAAAGATTCATCGAATGAACATGCTGTGAACAGCCATTCGCTGCTGTCGCAGATTCATTACCATAGCGACAAGCTTAATTTATTGCGCAAGCTGGAATTGCTGATCATTGATGAAACCAGCATGGTGGCTTCGCACGCAGTAGATGCAATTGATACTATTTTGCGAAGTGTGCGGCGCAGATATAACGAACCTTTCGGCGGGGTGCAGATTTTATTCATCGGCGATTTGCACCAGCTTCCGCCGGTAGTGAAGAGAGATGAATGGGAGTTTTTAAAAAATTATTATGCCTCTATTTTCTTTTTCGACAGCCTTGTTTTAAAAGAAAATATTCCGGTGATGATTGAGTTGAAACAGATATTCCGCCAACAGGATGATGCCTTTATTGAGATATTAAATGGCGTGCGGAATAATGACCTCACATTTGAGAATTATGAGTTGCTGAACTCCCGCTTAAAGCGAAATTTTGTTGCAAATGAGGACGAAGGGTATATTACACTCACTACGCACAATTCCCAGTCTGATGCAATAAACAAAGGTAAGTTAAGGGATTTGGATGCACAGCAAATTACGTATTTGGCAAAGGTAGAAGGAAATTTTCCCGAGCATATTTTTCCGGCGGAGCAATATTTAGATTTGAAATTAGGAGCACAGGTTATGTTCCTGAAAAATGATACGGAAGAGCGGAAATACTTCAATGGAAAAATTGGGACAGTTACTTATTTGGATAATGACACCATACGTGTAAAATGCAAGGGAGAGGATTATTCTATAGAGGTTCAGAAGTATGAATGGAAGAATATGAACTATACGCTCAATCCAACTACGAGGCAGATTGAAGAAGAGGAATTGGGCAGTTTTCAGCAATATCCTTTGCGGCTTGCCTGGGCTATCACCATTCATAAAAGCCAGGGACTAACATTTGATAAATTGATTATAGATGCAGAGAACGCTTTTGCCAACGGACAGGTGTACGTTGCGTTGAGCAGGTGCACAAGGTTGGAAGGACTGGTGCTTACTTCACCCGTTAATCAACGGTTTATGGGGGCAACGCAGAACCTTACTGACTGGACCGAGAAAAATCAAAAAGAAAAAGATTTAGAACGACGGTTTACGGAGGAACGGGAATTATTTATTCAGAAGGAACTGCAACTTATTTTCACCTGGAAGAATTGGGGATATGAGCTAAAGGAGTTAAATGGAGAAATGAATGAAAACCGTGAAAGCCTTACGCCGGAAACTTTCACATGGATAGATAAACTTATTGCGCAACAAAAATTGCTTGATGAAGTAGCCGGAAAATTCAGAAACTATCTGGTTACAGTTTTCAACCAAAATCCGGATGCAGAAGCGAATGAGGCCTTGCAAAAAAGGATAAAAGATGCAGCCAATTATTTCTCGAATGAAATTGGGAAATGGAGGGAGAGTTTCATGGAGCACCCCTTAAGTGTAAAGACAAAGAAAGTCTCCCGTAAACTCGATGACCCGCTGCAGGAGATTAATATCATTGTTCAGGAAATACTGCGAAAAATTAATTTTTGCAAAGAAGGTTTTTTGCTGGATACATATTTGGAGCACAACAAAAAAGCGATTGAACCCATTGAAAAGATTAAGTCTTCGAATATTACAATCAGCAATATTGAAAGCAGCTCGGGGCTGAATATCTTATATAATCGAATTAATGAACTGCGGAAGAAATTGGCGAGGGAAAACCATATTCCTGTTTCGCGTGTGTTTAGCAACAAAGTAATTGAGAAGATATGTGAGAACCTGCCGTGTGACAAGGCTTCCCTGGTGAATATTAAAGGGATAAATAAGGTTAAACTAAACCCTTATGCGGAAGACATTGTAGAGATTGTAAACAACTATTGCAAAGAGAAAAATATTGAACCCAAACAGATAACAGATACCGTTGGAGAAACCCTGAGGTTGATAAAAAGCGGTAAAACGATTGCGGAAGCAGCCATAGAGAGAAACTTCGCCGAGAGCACTATTGAAGGCCATCTTGCTAAAGCCATTGAAGGCGGACTGATTAATATTTATGAAGTTATTCCCATGACGGAAGTAGATGAAATAGCTAAATATTATACTCCCAATGGTGGTGGTATTCAACTGGCAGGAATTAAAGAACGGGTGCCTGCTGATGTTTCATGGGGCAAGCTGAGGATGGTGCTGGCGTGGTTGCAGAAAGAAAAATCTCAATAGTATTTCCCCGGCACCAAATAATTCTTCACATAATCGGTAACGCCTTGTTCAAGGCCATGGAAGGGGATATCGTAACCAATGGATTTTAATTTATCCATATTGGCTTCCGTAAAATATTGGTATTTATCGCGAATGTCAATTGGTGTGTCTATGAAATGTATGTTAGGCTCTTTATCCAATGCATAGAAGATATTTTTGGCAAGGTCTAAAAAGGTACGTGCCTTGCCCGAACCGAGGTTATAGATGCCAGAATCGTGCCTGTTCTGCATTAGGTAATAGCAAACATCAACCACGTCTTTTACGTAAACAAAATCACGCTTTTGCTCTCCGTCTTTATAATCAGGGCGGTGAGAGCGAAACAATTTCATTTCACCATTTTTTTGAATCTGGTTATAGGCATGAAATATTACGGATGCCATTCTTCCTTTGTGGTACTCATTCGGGCCATATACATTGAAAAATTTCAGTCCTGCATAGAAATAAGGATGCTTCTCTTGTTTTAATGCCCATTTATCAAATTCGTTTTTAGAATCTCCGTAAGGATTGAGCGGCTTTAATTTCGATATGATAGCTTCATTATCATCATAGCCAAATTCACCATCTCCGTAAGTAGCAGCCGAAGAAGCATAGACCAGCGGCAAGCCATATTCAATACACAAATTCCAGACCTCTTTTGTATAATTCAGATTCAGTTTATCAAAAATAGCCTTGTTCATTTCGGTAGTATCCGTACGTGCTCCGATATGAAAAATAAACTGAACAAAACGATGATTTTGTTTTAACCATGTTGCAAATTCATCGCGGTGTACTTTAGCGGAATACCGTTTACCTTCCAGGTTATAGGCTTTTTCTTTGTTGGAGAAATCATCGACCACTACAACATCAAAAAAACGCTCATCGTTCAGCTTCCTTACAAGGCAACTGCCAATAAATCCTGCGGCTCCGGTTACTACAATCATTTGTTATTGTTTCTGCAAAGATAAGGAATGAGGGGATATTGCCTTTTCAAGGCATTCGGGGCAAAGGCAGCCCTTAGTAGGATTCATGGGCATAACCCAGGGCAA
>DATHOL010000112.1:0-4154 GCA_035484895.1 Bacteroidia bacterium
GCTGCTCTGCCACGATTATGTACTTCTACATATATAGTATTAAGATTTGGATATGAGGCATCCTGAGTCATATGTGCATAGGTATAGTCAGGATCGGGCATTTGTCGCAACCAGATATCCTGACTTTGGTACATTGGTAGCGTGGAAGGGTCAGGTTCTGTTCCATTATCTGCAGGTACATCCTGAATATATAAATCCGGTATTTGCGGAATTTTAATATTGGCAATTACGGTACCCCAATGATTACCGGTGTTGGCAAACAGGCCAAAACTCCAGAAGGAGCCATCAACCGGATCAACTGCAGTTCCTGTAAAATCACCCCATCTGTTGCGCGGATTAGTTGACGTTACAATATTATAATACCCAAGACCGGATTTGTAGATGTTGGGTGTTTCCATTACATTAGTTGGGTCGAGATAAGTATGCATAGAATATGCCGCACTTGCATACATGGTTGCAGATGATTGGCAATACCCCATCAATACATCGTTATTGGGATTAACACTTATGTTTGGGTAAAAATAAAAATTAGCAGCAGTTAGGTCTTCTATACGCTGGTATTGAATAATTGAAGGGGTTACCGGATCAATTTGCCACCAGTCAACTCCGGAATGTGTGGGATTGTAAAGCGGTAGATTAACAGAATGGCAAAACCAAAGTGAATTGTTTATATATATAGCGTTATTTATCCTGCTATCTCCACCTTCCAATTTCTCCATGCCTCCATTTTGAGATGCAAGAATTAGATTATTATCGTTCCAGGGATTATTAATTCCTATTGTACTTCCGGCATCGAAAACAGGTGCATCAGCAGTACCTGAGATATTTGCAACTTTTACATATCCATATCCACCGGAATTACTGTTCCATTCCTGCACAAGGTATTCTTTTGTCTGCGTATTATCATATGTTAATGCCGGACCCCAATAACCCATTTCAGTTGGGTCAGTAAATATATTTACTGACCCGAGTGTGCCACTATATAAACTGGTACGATTAAAAACATAAATAGTTTGTGGGGCTGATGCTATAGTAATAACTAACCAATTGGTATTGTATCCAAGCAATGGATAATCATTGCCGGTTGTTGGAAAAAAATAACGCCACCAGTTACCCCTTGGATCATCTGTTTGAGATATGCCAATATATACCCCATGCCCCATAACCATATCGGCACCATAATCTAAAATAATATAACGGTTATTTGCAAAATCATATGCAATCCTCGGGTCGCCGCTATTGCCTTCTTCAGCAGAAAAAAAATCATCCGGCGTAACCGAACTTACCAATGTGCCAGACTTAGTATATATGCTAAACGATGTATTGGTAGTTTCCATCAAATAGGTATTCCCTGCTGCCCCGTTAACATCCGGAGTATGTATTCCGTCATCCATTATTCCATTAAACGATGTCATTGGAGGTGGAGATTGAATGGCTATTTTTCTGATCGGTCTTTCGCCTGGCAACTCAGGCAGTATATTAAATTTTGCAGAATACCCTGTATCGATTACGTGATTAGTATTCAGATTAGGGTTATTTGCAGGATTAATAAATCCAATCTTTTTTACTAATGGATTGGCAAGTTCATATTTTGCCAACTCAGAAAAGTTTACAGGCTTTAGTTGAGTAATTGGAATTTTTGCCGGAAGAATCTTTTTCTGGCCATAATTAAATATAGCCGGAAGACAGATTAGCGTTATTATAAGAAACCAGGGTATTTTTCTCATTTTTTAAAGTTTAAGTTTCGCTAACTCGGTAAACTTGGCAACAAGATAAATAAAAGTTCAACCTGTTTCAAAACTCAAAAAATGTTTTTTTAACCTGTTTAGAAATTAACATTCTTTAATGCCGTCCTATCTTACTTTTGCCTAACTTTGCTTTAATGAAATTTCTGGCAACTATATTATTGTTCTATTTCTCTTCGCTGATAGCACAGCCTGTGGTTACATTGGTGCATAATACTCTCAGCAAAGAGAAAGAAGTCTGCATTATGCAATGCTGCCAAAAACACCAAACGCAAAAGAAACAGGCGCAGAAATTGCCTTTTGGATGTTGCGCCAATGATATGTCAAACCCATTTGCACAATGCTGTTGCTGTACCGGGTTTATTCCTGAAAAACAAAACTGCTATTTGGTAATCGTAACAAACTCAACAATTCAAGTAGAAACTTATACCGGGGTACTTATTCCAAATTATTCTTCCGACTGCTGGCGACCGCCAGAAATGGCTGTTTAATTTAAAACAGATGAAGCTTGTTCAGCAAGCTAACTAAACGGAATTATAAAAATTAAATTTTACAAATATGAAACGTCAGATTTTAATGGCAGGCACAGCTATGCTAATATCCTTAGCTGCTATTGCCGGCAATAGTACAAAGACAAAAACAACAAATTGCAATGGAAGTTGCTGCACAAAAGCATGCACTTCTAAATGCGTTTGCGACACTAAAAAATGCACCCCGGAAACGTGTAAGGCTACTTGCACCAATTGCTGTGTGCAATCAGGCAAGTGTAACAAATAAGTTTTTGTTGCTCAACTAAGAAAAGGTCCCGACATTTATCGTCGGGACTTTTTATTTATTTCCAAATCCTGGCTTCATGCAGCCTAATTGCTTCACTAAAGAAGAAGCGGGTGCTTTTTTCAAAAGCGTCGGTGAAATCAGAAACATAAAACTGGTGAACAGGTTTCTTTTTGGAAGTATTAAGCAGCTTATGTTTTTTAAGCAATTGTTCAACCTGTTCCGCTACTTCATCAGCTGAATCAATCAACGGAATTTTATGATTGTAAAACTCCTCTATTTCGGGCCTTATAAGCGGGAAATGGGTGCAACCGAGTATAAGCGCATCAATATTTTTAAGTTTCTGCCGCGACAAATAATCGCGAATAATACTGCGGCTGATATTATTATTGAAAAAGCCTTCTTCTATCATCGGTACCAGCAAGGGTGTCGCAAGTCCATGCACATCTTGTTTACTGTTAGCTTTTTTAATTTTAGTTGCATGTATTCCCGACTTTATAGTACCCTTGGTTGCAATAACTCCAATAGTTTTTAGCGACTTGTCCTTGGCTATTTTTTGAACTACGGGGTCTATCACATTCACCACAATGGCCCGTTTCCCTACAAAATCCTTTACCGCTTCGAATGCAAGGGCAGAAGCCGTATTACAGGCAATAACTATCATTTTACAATGATTATCGAGCAGGAACTGTGCTATACGGATAGAATAATACTTTATGGAATCGGGAGACTTGTCACCATAAGGCAAATGGGCGGTATCTCCAAAATAAATAAGCTTCTCATACGGAAGCTTTTCCTTAATGGCACGTGCCACCGTTAAACCGCCAATGCCTGAATCGAAAATACCGATAGGCTGGCTGGCCCCTTGTATTTCCGATTCAGGCATTGGAAGTATAGATAAATTAAAACTTACTTACCGCTTTTCTTAGGCTGAATTTTTAGTTCTTCAGCAACTAATGCGTAAATATCATCGGAATCTTCGGCATAAAGAACCACTCCCGAACTTGTGTCGAACACATATTTATACATTCCCTTTTTAGCTACTTTTTTAACAGCCTCTTTAGCCTTGGATATTATAGGGCGGGTAATAGAATCATTAAAACGTTGCAAGTCTGATTGTGCTGAACTTTGGAAAGCCTGAATACGTTGTCCGATTTCCTGAATTTCCTGTTGCTTGTTATTCTTGATTAAGTCGGTATATGTTTTTTCATGTGCCTGATAATCCTGAACTTTAGTTTGGTATTCCTTTTGCATAGATTCCACTTCAGCTTCCAATTGTTGGTAGTGAGTCTGGCCTACTTTACGTGCTGAATCCGATTCAGGCATAGATCTTAAAAGAGAATCCAAATTGATGTGCGCCATTTTTTGTGCGCTTGCAGTAAATGCAAAAATAGAAAGGCCTGCAATTAAAAATGAACTTATTGTTTTTTTCATAGAGATAGAATTGATTTTATGGTTTAATGATGATATACTTTCTTTTGTTTTTCCGGCTGAACATTAACGTTATACCCCATATTCTTGAGTATTTCGTCGCTCTTATCATATTTGGGGTTGGCATATAACATGGTAAAGTCGCTTGACTTATCAAAAATAACACCCAAATTATCTTTTTCAGCTAATTCCTGAACAGCATTG
>DATHOL010000113.1:0-5118 GCA_035484895.1 Bacteroidia bacterium
ATTGCCAAAAGGGCTTTAAGATAATTTTTTGTTTTCATGATGTTGAATTTTTAGGGTTATTATTCAGCACCAAAGTTACAGTGGCAAAATGCTATATTTTTCGACTATGTAATGAAAGGCAAAAAATATGTAACAAGAGACAAGTTTTATGTAACAAGAAGCAACTTTTCTGTAGTCAGATTTTCTATATTTTAATGAATTTTTGAGTGTACTTATAATTATTTCCTGATACATCTATAAAATATTCACCTTTTGATAGAGCAGAAATATTTATTTCAATTGGTGTTTTTTGTTGATTATCAGAAATATTTATTTCTAATGCTTCGTTTCCGAACATATCAATAATTCTAATTATACCATTCTTGATTTGAATTTCTGAAGTATTAATATAAAGAAACCCGCTTGAAGGATTCGGATAAACAGTAAATAAATTATTATTCACATTACTTATTCCTGTTGAAATATTTAATCCTGTCACTTTTCTTAACCTGTTATTATAATAGTCTGCCAAATATAAATTGTTTTGACCGTCTTCATATAAGTCTTCAACTATATTTACTTCTGCATCGGTAGCCGGTCCTCCATCGCCGCTGAATCCGGCTACGCCATTTCCAACAATAGTTGAAATAACTCCAAACAGATTTACTAACCTTATTCTATAGTTAGAAGCATCAGAGAAGATTAAGTTATTATTTGCATCAAAATATACTCCGCCCGGAATGTTCAGTTCCGCATCGGTTGCAAGGCCTCCATCACCTGAGAAACCGCTAACTCCATTTCCAACTAACGTATTTAAAATTCCAGAGGAATTTACTTCACATACCCTAGATTGATATTCCACTGAAAAGTAATAGTTGTTAGTATTACTCACTAAGAGTCCATACATTTCTCCCAATTGGGCTGCAGTAGCGGGACCTCCATTATCGGGATAATTTCCACCGCCCCCCGCTACTGTTGTAATTATACCTGATGTATTTACTTTACGAACACGGTAACTTAAAGCGTCTGCAATATAGATATTTTGAAAAGTATCTATTCCTAATATTCCAGGTTCCTTAATTTCTGCGGCTGTAGCTATACCACCGTCTCCGCTAAAACCTAATATTCCATCTCCCGCAAATGTACTGATAATTCCTGCCGTATTAACCATACGCACCCTACAATTTCTATCGTCCCCTATGTATATATTTCCCTTATTGTCTAATATAGCACTTATTGGAAAATACAACTCAGCATCAGTAGCCACCCCTCCATCACCGGAATATCCCCCATTTCCACCAGAGCCATATCCATTCCCTGCCACGGTTGTAATGATTCCGGCAGTGTCAACTTTACGTATTCTATTATTTAATGCATCTGCAATGTAAATAGTGCCAATCTTGTCCACAAAAACTCCCGATGGCCCCCATATTTCAGCATCAGTGGCTTGCCCTCCATCTCCACTATATCCGGCAATGCCATTTCCAACAATAGTATTAATTATCTGGGCGTGCGAGAATGAAAAATGAAAAATAAAGAATGAAAAATATAAAACACACCTTTTCATGTTGAATGAAACAAATAAAAAGTAAAGTTAGTATTTTTCTGTAATCTTTATCCCTCAATCCTGCTATAAAACTCAGGGCGGCATTTCCGGCTAAGGGTAATTTGCTTATTAAGCCAGCCCTTAAAAAGGTCTTTCAGGGTAATGCAATCGTGCCTGTGGGTTTTTACGGCATCTAAAGAGACGAGAGTATGCTTATTTACCATAATCAAATTATTGGTACGGGTTAATAATTTTTTAAAAGCAACATTCATCAAAGTATATTCCCTATCTTCATTCTTAATATAAGCCACTTTGTTCCTGCTGTCAGGCTCGTCTGCTTCTATAAGTATTATATCAGCCAACTTAATGTGTAGCTTTTCTTCCAATTCAGCCACATTTAAACTTATTACATGTATTGCTTCTTTCATACATCTAATTTTTTAACCCTACTAATGAACAGAGGATTTATTAGTAATTCTTTAACTAACCCAAATATAATTAAAAAATGGAGATATACAAATAAAAGTGAATTATTCGTGTATTACAAATGGTGACGCTCCGGTCACCATCATGACATTTATCGTCATTGGCTCCGGCTAAAATAGCTTAACGTATTAATTGAACCAAGCCATCTTTTTTATAGTTGTTGCCCTGGCAGGTTGCAGAAATGACATAATAATAAACGCCATCAGTGGCTTTAGCACCGGATTTGGTAGTCCCGGCCCAAAATTCCAACGGGTTGGTAGAATTGTACACTTCCTTGCCCCAGCGGTCAAAAATGGTGAGGGACCAATCCGTAATATTTTCCGTTTTAATGTAGAAGACATTATTCATTCCGCCGGGCCCGGCAAAGTCAGGCGTAAATACATTAGGCACTGTAAAATCACCACATTGTATTTCCACCGTTACCGTAACCAGCCTCTCCGATTGGCATCCTGCGGCATTAGTGCCTGTTACGGTGTATGTAGTGGTAACTGTCGGTGTCGCTATCACGGTAAAGCAGGTATCGCAGTTTAGCCCTGTCGGGGGCGTCCACACATACCGTTCCGTGTTGTCTGCAACAATGGTGTCGGCGCCGCCGGGATTAATCGTTTTGGCGCAGCAGACTGAGAAAGCGAGTGTGAAGACATCAATAGTGGTGGCCTTTGTAATAGTACATCCATTGGATACTTTGACTGTAAATATACTGTCTGAAACAGGGCAAACTGTAGTGGTGTCTGTTGTTGCGCCATCGTTCCATTTAAAAGTGTTTCCGCTTCCACTGGTGGTCGCCTTAAGAGTTATGCATTCGCCCGAACATATTTTTCCGTTTGTAATAGTAACGGTGGGCGCCAGTTTCATAGTTATTTTAAAGGTATCCGTAATCGCACATCCAACGCTGTTTTTAGCGGTAACATAAATGGTTGAATCCGCATTAATCAACCCGGTGTAATAAACAGATTTTGTGCTGCCGCTGCTCCATAAGTAGGTAGTGCCTCCGCTTATGGTAATAGTGTCTTTCGTGCCTTTGCAAATGGTGTCGCGCCCTGAAATAGTAACACCTGTAAAGGGTATAAACCCAACGCTACCCGAAATAGTATCCGGGCAGCCATTGGCATCGGTAACTGTAACGAAATAGGAGCCCGAACTTAATCCCGAGAAGGTGGAACTGCTTCCGCCTCCGGGAGTCCATAAGTATGTGTAGGGGCCGGTGCCTCCCGTTACGGAAACACTGATGGAGCCTGCTTCATTCAGGCAGTTGGCAGATATTGTGCTTATGGTTGCTGCAATGGCCTGGGGTTGTGTTATAGTTGCGGTTGCCGAAGCCGTGCATCCATTACTGTCGGTCAGGTTAATGGTGTATGTGCCGGTGGAAAGCCCGCTTACGGAAGCCGTAGTAGCTCCTCCCGTCCATAAATAGGTATAAGGCGAGGTTCCGCCCGAAGGGTTTGCAGTTATACTTCCCGTTTGTCCGTTGCATAAGGGATTGGTAATCGTATTTCCGATTGCGAGTTGGGCAGGCTGCGTAATGGTTACTGCTGAAGTGGAACTGCACCCGGTGCTATCGGATACTGTAAATGTATAGGTTCCCGCACACAGGCCCGTGGCGGTAGCCGTGGTTTGTCCTGAAGGCGTCCAGTGATAGGTGAATGGAGAGGCTCCTCCTGTAAAAGTAGCGGTAGCTGTGGCGTTACAATCACCAAAACATTTTTCTGAGGCTGCAGAGGTCGAAGTAATCCTTGGGCCCGCTGAAGTAAGTGTTATCACAATATCAGTATCATGACAAGCGGCATCATTAACCAAAATGGAATAGGTACCTGCACTTAAATTGGATGCGCTGGAAGTAGTGCTTACAGCAGGCGACCAAATATAGGTGTAAGGAGCGGTGCCTCCCGAAATGGACAGTGAAATACTGCCGCTGTTGCCGTTGCACAAGGGGTTAATTATTACCGGTGGTGAAGCCGTCAGGCCTGATGTGCATGCAGGGGCAGGAATATATACCAGCACCAATGTTAATCCGCCGCAGCCATTGGAGGGTGGCGATGAATTGGTCGCCGTAAAGGTATATGTGCCGGCTGTAGGTGCAGGCGCATAAGCCTGTCCGGCATCTATGCCGGTTTCGGTGTGTTCGTTGCCTTCGTAAGTTGCTCCGGCCCATGAAATGGGGAAGCTGGTATTTTGGCCCTCATTTATTTCGCAGGCGCAGTAAAGCATAGAGCCGGGAATGGGTGAATAGATGCTGCCGGTTATGCTTCCCCCGGTAGTACAATCGATAAGGGTGGTATCGGAACGCAAACTATCGATATTAATGGCGCAGGCGCCCCCCTGGGTGTAAAATGCAGAGGCCATATTTATATAATATCCCGAAGCATAACCCGTCTCGGTGCATACAACTGTATGTGTGCCCGCGAATGGGGCGCTATAGGCATATACTTCCGCCGTACCTGTGTTATTCTCAAAAGCGGTGTTAATATGGGTTGCAGGATTCCCGTCTACCATAACAGGCCCGGTGCCGGGGCCGTTCCATCCGTCATACGACAGCATAATAAGTTCATTATTGTGGGAAGTGGTGATGGTATATGTTGTATTACCGGCATTTGAAACTGTTCCGGCAATAGCCGATGTATCGTATATAATAGTTCCGAAGCATTGCGCCTTAAGAAGTGCATTACTTGCAGAAACCAAAAGAAGGCATAGGAGGAGTAATATTTTTTTCATATCGCCAATGGATGGATTTTAATGAATTCAAATTTAAGGTTTTATTTTTAGAACAGGGCATAGTATCGGTATCTTATGCAATGTATTAGTATGTTTTTCAGTGGAATGTATTATAAACCAGAAGGGCAACCCCGGATATTCCGGAATTGCCCTTTCTTTACTTGCAAAGTTGCATTTCGTGGGACACGAACCATTTTAGCTCTGCTTAAATTAATTATTTTTTATTTAGTTGGGTCAAACTTATTTTTATTGGCAAGTACAACTTGCCTTTTATTATCCCACGAAGTGCAACTTCGGGTACGGGGGCTTGTTAAATTATCGGGCTTAGTACCCGCGAAGTTGCACTTCGTGGGACAGTAAGCATTTTAGCTCTGCTTAAATTAATTATTTTTTAT
>DATHOL010000114.1:0-5017 GCA_035484895.1 Bacteroidia bacterium
ACACCAGCAATTTGCAGATGAACATGTAAACTCTTTAGCGCATTCCGGGCATTTTTTATTAGTGTATAGTTGTTTACACCTGCCTTTAAATTTTTCATCAACAGGAAAAATATCAAGATGAAAAAGTATAGCAAGCAATTCTATTCCATCTACCAAATGCAAACTGGGGCAAGTGAATAAGTCGGCATCCGCAATATAAACAGCATTATTTTTTACAGCTTTCAACTCTTTCCATCCTTCCAGTTGTTCCAATTTTTCTATTTCTTTAGATGCCCTTTCAACATTGAATCCGCAAGGCGCAACCACCAATACTTCGGGGTTGTATTGCAATACTTTTTCCCAGGGGGTAACTATAGAATATCCACCCGGGTTGGAAAGCATATCCACCCCGCCGGCTTTAGCAATTTGATAGGGTATCCAATGCCCGCAATTGTAAATGGGATCAAGCCATTCCATTACCATTACCCGTTTTAACGGGGCATTCTTCTCTCTTAATTTATTTAAAATAAAATCTGTTCGCTTATTTAATTCAGCTATTAGTTTGTGCGCACCATCTTCCCTTCCCAACGCTTTAGCAATAGTTACAGCATTATCAAAAACGTCATCCAGATTTCTGGGAATAAGCGGAATGATTATAGGCTGTTTTTTTAACTTGTATATTGCCTTTTCTACATAGCTGGTGCTAATCTGGCACACATCGCACACATCCTGTGTGAAAATAATATCAGGTGCAATTTGTTGCAACAGTTCTTCATCAATATAGTAAAGGCTCTTGCCTTCCTGTTTTGATTCGGACACAATTTTATCTATTTCAAGGCTGCTGTAGGTATTTCCTTCTAATACGGAACGCACCACTTTAGGTTTGTCTGAATGACATTCAAAAGTTACTCCGCAGAGAAACTCTTGCAAACCCATTTGGTAAATCATGCTTGTAGCGGCAGGTAAGAAGGAACAGATTTTCATAATGACATCTAAAATAGATAATAAAATGATACCGTTTTATTGCACCATCTCACTTAACTCTAGCCAACGCAATTGTTTCACGTCTATCAATTGGGTTATTTCACTAAGTTTAATGGCTATGTCCGATAATTCTTTGTGGTCACTAATACCGCTCACCATCTTTTCAGTGAGTTCCGCTTTTTGCTTTTCAAGGCCTGCAATATCTTTTTCCAATCCTTGAAATTCAAATTTTTCCTTGTTCGAAATCTTTCTATTAACAGGGGTTTCCGGCTTTGGAGTTTCCACAGGAATAACTTTGACTTTTTCTTCCGCTTTGCTTTCTAATTTCTTTTTCTCTTTCTCCAATTCGCGATATTCCGTATAAGAACCAATAAATGTTTTCACAACTCCTTCGCCTTCCAGAATAAATAACTGGTCGGCGAGTTTATCCATAAAATATCTATCGTGGGAAACCATTATCAGGCAGCCTTGAAAATCCAGCAAGAATTGCTCAAGAGTACTTAACGTAATCAGGTCAAGGTCATTCGTGGGTTCATCGAGAATTAAGAAGTTCGGATTTTTCATTAAAACCGTAAGCAAATACAAACGCTTTTTTTCTCCGCCGCTTAATTTAGATACATAGTTAAATTGCATTTCCGGTGGAAACTGGAACATAGTTAATAGCTGCGAAGGCAATAGTTTTGTTCCATCTCCCATTGGGATATAATCGCCTACATCTTTTATCACTTCAATTACCCGTTTATCATCTTTTAATACGATACCTTTCTGGGAATAATAGCCAAACACAATGGTTTCGCCTACAGCAATTTTTCCGGAATCAGGCTGTTCAAGGCCAGTGATAAGGTTTAAGAACGTAGTTTTTCCGGCACCATTTTTTCCGGCAACACCAATCCGTTCGCCTTTTTTGAAGGTATAGTCAAATCCTTTGAGGATGCTTTTTTCTCCGTAACTTTTCGATACTTTTTTCAACTCCAGAATTTTTCCGCCAATACGGCTCATCTTTACCTGCAATTTCAGTTCCTCTTCTTTCCTTCTTCCGGCAAGTGATTCGTTCAGTTTGGTAAACTGGTCAACACGTGCTTTAGATTTGGTAGTTCTCGCTTTCGGCATTTTACGTACCCATTCCAATTCCCTACGGAAAAGATTTTTTGCCCTTTCATATTCTTTGCCTTCGTTAAATTCCCTGTCGGCTTTCTTCTCAATAAAATATTCGTAATTGCCGCGGTAGCGATATAACTGTTCATTTTCCAGTTCTAAAATATCCGTGCATACGTTATCCAAAAAATACCTGTCGTGGGTAACTAACAGCAAGGAAACATCATTACGGATAAAATAATTCTCCAGCCATTCTATCATATCCAAATCAAGGTGGTTGGTAGGTTCATCCATAATTAAAAGTTCGGGTTCCTCTATAAGTACCCTTGCCAAAGCCAGTCTTTTTCTTTCACCACCTGATAATGAGCTTACTTTCTGCTCCAAATGGTGGATATTGAGGGAGGAAAGTATCTGTTTTACCTTGTTTTCATAGTTCCAGGCATCTTGGGCCTCAACCATTTCCATAGCTTCACCCAATAACTTTTGGTTTGCTTCCGAAGGATCTTCTTCCTGCTTTTCGAGGGCTATTTCATAGGCGCTGATGGCCTTCTGCATATCATTCTCCGAATGGAAAAGTGCATGATATACAGTATCATTTGGGTTAAATTCGGGTTCCTGCTCTAAAAAAGATACGGCTATATCATTCCGGAAAGTCACATTACCGCTATCGGCTATATCTCCTCCCTGCAATATTTTTAAAAGAGTCGATTTTCCGGCTCCGTTTCTGGCTACAAGTGCCACACGCTGACCTTGTTCTATACCAAAACTGATACCGGAGAATAGTTGCTTATCTCCATAAGCTTTATATAGGTTTTCGACGGATAATAGGTTCATAATAGGTGCAAAGGTAGCACAGGAAAGTTATAAGTTAGGAGTTATAAGTAGTGCCGGCCCGGCCCAAACATAATAAACTCACAGAAGTTGCGTTATAGATTGTAATAATAATGTTCTTTAAACCCAATTATTATGAAAAGAGATACCATTTTTATAGCGTTGGCTATCGGGTTGGCAGTTTTTTTAATGCGTTGGTTCAGGGCCTTTACTCCCATTGAAAATTACCAGATACATTTTCTTCCTTTATTTGGCATTTATTTCGGAATGCGTATGCATTTCAAGAAACTTAAAATGGCCGATGACGATTATCCAATAACCTTTATACGTACCTTTTGGCTGGGACTCCAAATGAGCCTTCTCGCCGCTGTTTTTACCGGGCTTCTCTGTTTGCTTTTTGTATCCTATTCTGCAGACACCATCCGTATGTTTTCGCCTTTACATTTACATTCTTTCCCTTTTACAAGCACTGCCGCTTATGGGATATTGGTATCGATACTTTGTTCGGCTATAATTGTTTATTTCAAGCCGATAAAGATAAAGCACGATACCAATTTCCATTTACATTCCAAGCAATTCCTTTATTAGAAGGCGTAGCGCAGGTTCAGGTAAAAGCTTCTTCCTCTGGTTGTATATCCCAATATTTCGGAATAGGTAGTGTTAAAAAGATTTTCTCCTCTTGCGGTTACTGAAAACTGTTTGCAAATTTCGTAGGAAGCGGAAAGATCCAGCAAGGTGTAATCTCCAATATTTACAAACTCATCGGCTCCATAATAATTCACTCCTATGGTAGAATTATACACAGCGTCGTAGCGTGCCCCAACATATCTTGCACGTGCGGTAAGCGCCAGTTTTTTTACCGGTTTCCAGGTAATGCTGAAGTTGCCCAATGCCCCCGGCCGACGTAATAATCCTGTATTTTGGCTGGCTACGCCAATAAATGCCCCGCCATCATAAACCTGGACTTTTGCATTGTGGGTTTGTGCAGTATCAACATTGTTGGCAGAGTATTGCAGAATACCTGAAAGCAAGCTTATATTGCCGGTCGCACTTATTGTTGGAGACAATTTTACGAACACATTTATTTCAAATCCCTGGTTTATTTGTTCACCTAAGTTGATGTACCGATAGCCTAAATTATCGCCATACCCTAGTGAATCGACAGGTTTATTTGGATTCCATAAACCTACATAGTCAATATGGTTTTCCACTTTTGTTTTGAACCATGAAATAGTAATGAATAACGTATTTGCAATGGAATGTTTAACACCAATTTCAAAGGAAGAAGAGGTTTCCGGTTTTAATTGTGGATTGCCCAATGTATATGATGTAAGCGGGTCATCGCCATATTTATTAGGTGCGAATAATTCATACAGCGAAGGTGTGGCAAATCCGGTAGAGTAGGAGAGGTACAATAATGAATTGTCGCCAACTTTTACAGATGGATTTATATCGTAGGTTTCATTGCTTCCAAATGCTGAATTGGAGGTATAACGAGCTCCCAGCAATAAGTTATAGGCATTTAATTTAGTATTAAACGTACCTCCGTTAATATCCGCCTGTGCATAAAAGTCAGAAGTCGATTGCTCAAATTTAACTGAATCAGGGGTATCATCAAAATACCCGAAAGCTGAATTATACCCATACGTATTTAATCCCATAGATTCCTTCATATATCCGCCTCCGGCTATAAAGTGAGATGTTTTATAATTATATGTTGCTTTCAAATCATGATACATGGAGGTGCCGCTGAAAAAATCACTTTCTGTGGAAACATCACCAAATTGGTCAACGGTATCTTGTCCTTGCAGGTATGTTCTGAAATCATGCGAGTAGGAACCCGAGTATTGCAGATGGAAATTATCGGTTATTTTGTAAGTAATACCTCCGGTATAAAAGTCGCGCACAAAATGGTCGGTCGCGTTTTTCAAGTCTGTAAATGCTGATTGGTCGGCATCCGAGTTTTGAATTACATTTCTATACTCGGCATAGATATCCCAGCTTTTGTTGTAAAAACCAATTTTGGCAAATGGTTCCGATTTATTGTAATTATCCCGGTCAGGGTTCATTTGATAGGATAACGGATGCATAATAGTATCCACTGTTGCATTAAGTCCTTTAATATCTA
>DATHOL010000115.1:0-3115 GCA_035484895.1 Bacteroidia bacterium
ATCAATATTATTATTCTTCCTTTTGAAGATAGAGATGTCCATTTGTCCGAACCTATAACTGAAGTTAATTGTAAAATATGGAGCCAAATTATGACGCCTGGTGGTTTGATAATATAATGGGAATCCTTCTTCATCCGTTGCGGTTGTATAGGTTCCGTTCACCGCAGTGGCAAAAACATCGCGTGCATTTAAGGTAATGGATGCCTTGTTGTTTTTCAGGAATTCCTTTTTAATAGCTGCATCCATGGTATAGGTAGGAATAGTGTACCCGCTGGCCGAAGAAGTAATTCCACCGCCGTAGCCTCCGCCCCATCTTCCTCCCCCGCCATTGTCAGGAGTAATTTCTGTCTTGCTCTGGTAGCTTCCGTTCAGCTGAATGGTAAAGTTTTTAGGCAGTTTAATAGTTAGGTTTAATTTGGCAAAATAGCTCAGATAAGGCTTCGTAGTATCAGGCACATTCAGGTTGGTGGCATTAATACCCGATTCATACAGATTGTAATTAGCTGTAACATCCAGCCAGCTTAAAGGTGACATTTGCAAAGTAGCTTCAGCACCTTGGGAATAGCCATAATTGGCATTACCATAAGTATTAATATACACTTGCTGGCCTATGCTGGGGCTGTAGAAATCTGAATCGAGCCTGTTAGTAATCAGATCGTAAGTAATTTTGTAATAGGCCGATAAAAGCAAAGAGCTTTTCTTATTAAAGGTGTGCATATAGTTCAACTCAAATGAATTTTGATAAGCCGGCAACAAATTAGGGTCAGCCAACTGTATGCTCGATGGGTTAGAGAAATTGTTTACAACCAATTGCTGGAAGGAAGGACGGGTAATGTGGGTAGTATAACTCAGTTGCAAATCACTTTTTTCGGTGAGGTGGTAAGTTACAAACGCACCCGGAAATGGTTTTAATAATGTTTGTTTGCTTAAAGGAATAGAAGAAGTTGTATCGGTTAAGTTACCATCATAAACAGATTGCTCCACACGAAGTGCTAGCTGGTAACTCAATCTGCTGGTTAAATCGTGGCTGAACGTAAAATAAGCCGCAAATACCTGCTGATTGAACATATAATCGGTGCTTTCAGAATTTACTGTTTCCCCGTCAATTAAAACGGTATTGTTGGAGTTTACCTTGTTAAAGGTTGCCATTAAACCTAAATCCAATTTTATTTTTTTCGATAATGGGTCTGTAAAATCTACCTTACCTACATAATAGTAATTGTTTCCCCCACTAATTTGTTCTTGTGTGGTATGTGGCAATGCAGAATCGGGAACAATAAACTGACTGAAAAAATCAAATGTTCCGGTGCCGGTCGATGTGCCTTCGTTGGCAGTAATGCTGGCAGTAATATTTTCATCCTCTTTCGGATACAGATGTTTGAATAATATGGATGCGCCATAGTTGTTAAATACCCTGTTCGAATTAGAGGTTTCATCGGTATAAGAACTTAGCTGCGGAAAGTCAGGCGATACTAAATAGGTAAAGGTATGCAGGTTATCCAATACATTAAAATTACCGGTGCCATAAGTTCCGGAAACGGTAATGGTATTGCGGTTATTAATGAAGTAATCGAATCCGGCGCGGACAAATCCGAAATAACCATCCATCGTATTGGTGTCGTGCTGGTTGTTTTGGATGTCAGGGAAAGGTTGTCCGTGAACGGTATCTCTTGTTTCCGAGCCGGTCATAATATGTTTTATCTGGTGGTAGTGCAGGTTTAAAAACACATTCACTTTCCCTTGGCGAATATTAAAATCAAAGCCTCCGTTTATTTTACCGTATTGGTCAACTCCTGCCCGGACGGAACCATTGTAGCCCAATGCCTGGTCATGTTTAAGCACAATATTTATTATTCCTCCCGATCCTGCCGAAGCATCAAACTTGGCAGAAGGATTGGTGATTACTTCAATCTTATCTATAGATGCAGATGGAATCTGGTCAATAGTTAACGTAGTTGGAAGCCCGTCTACATAAATGGTGGGTGATGCATTGCGAAGTGAAACATTCCCATCAATATCTACATTCACGGCAGGAATAGTTTTCAAAACGTCTTCAGCTGTTCCACCTGTGGTGGTAAGGCTTTTGCTAACATCAAACACGCGCTTATCCAGTTTCAGTTCCATAGGCGGAGAAGCTCCGTTAACAGTAACCGTTTTTAATTCAGTGGCATCGGGAGCAAGTTTAATATTCCCCAAATCTTTATCAATTGCGTCGAGCATGCTTGACATGGAATTCAGCTGGCTCGGGTCAATATTATCGGCATTCTGGCTGATTTTTTTCCCGTTTTTCATGGCTTTGCTCAAATCGAAAAACACGGTTTGCGAATAAGGTTTATATCCAATAGCGCTTATTTGGAGAGTAAAAGTCCCCATAATAGGTAGCTTATCAAAACTAAACTCGCCATTTTCGCTGGTTAACTGCCCTGCCAAAGCAACTGTTTTATTGGATTTTGAAACAGAATCCCATTGCGGGCCTGAAATTTGGGTAGCGGCAAAAGGAACAGCCTTTCCGCTAACACTATCAACTACTTTACCATAAAAATGGCCTATTTTCGATTTGGCTCCTTTCATACCCCCCATGCCGCCCATACCGGGCATTTGGGCAAAAGAGGAATGAACTATAAGCAATGCAATAAAACCGGGGAGAATTTTTTTAAACATACTTGAAGGGGGCAAATTTATAAGGAATCTTGACTAGTCTTTCCGCTATTATGGAAATCGTGATGATGCAAAAACTCTTTCGACATATTATCAATTAAGTCATTGAATTTTTTTTGTTGGTCACTTGTACATATAGCTTTAATGGCTGCAAAGTTGGTATATAATTCCTTTTCCATTGCAACTTTAAACATACCTAATGAATCGGCGCAGCGCGCTACATAAGCAGTGTCATTATTATTTTTTAGTGCATCGAAAAGATTATTCTGGTTTCGGATATATGCACTCATATTTTTATCCAAAAAACTGAAATGAGCCGTTTGTATAGCTTCCAGCTTCTTTTGTTGAATAGTATCCAATCCCAATGTCTTCACTAAAAAGATTTCCCCCTTGGTGCGATCATGCAATATGGTTGTAGTTTCTATCGGGGCATCCGTTTTTGGATGATGCATTTTCC
>DATHOL010000116.1:0-15028 GCA_035484895.1 Bacteroidia bacterium
CAGGCTTCCATCAAAATAACTGGATACTTCTTTACGTTTTCCCTCCTCTGCATAAGCAGCGGTATATTGCCAGTTCATTGTAACCTCATGCCCTTCCCATTGGAATCCATTATCCGTAGTATAGTATACTCTTAAAGTGCATGAAGTGTCGGAAGTCCAAGGACCTTCTATTCTATTTCCAAGAGTGTCATAATGTGCTGCTCTAACCCTATAAAAAATATATCCGGGATTATATACGAGGCTGATAGGATAGCTATTCTCATTAAGAGTTACCCTTGTAGCGTTATTTTTATAGAGAAAATTGAAATCTGGGAACACAAAAGTGGAATAGGTAGGCGTTAGGTAAGTTTTGACAATATTGCTGCTGTCATCATAAAATGTCCATTCCAAATCATATTCATCAGCGCCTACTTCTGGAGTCCATGACATGGTTAATTTCTGATTAGGATAATCAATTGAACTTCCTATAGAAGTTATTGGGCATGAAAAATTATAAACACGGTTAATGTAAATATCTTCATTTAACTCAAAAACTTTTGGAAAGGTTGTTGAAATTGATCCATCGTAATAAACTGCCAGAATTTTAGATTTCAACTTAAATCCTCCGGAAAGTTTGAACGAAGAACGGAAATTAAAAGGTTTGCCTTTTGCAGAATCATAAGAAATGGTAAGGCTTTTAGTTACACTGTCTTCTCCACCGCCAGCCAGGTAATAATATATTTCAAGATCAACCCTACAGGTATGTGGGGTATTCAGGAATAAAGCAGTATCCTCATTTAATTGCAATGTGACTACATCTGTACAACTGATGTTTTTCTGAATGGTTGACCAAAGAAGGGTCAAATATTTATCGTCTGCAACAGTTACTGATGAATCTGCTGCAAAATGGACTCCTTTAATATTATTGAAAAAATGCTCTTGATCGGCATATGAATGAAGGGCTGTAAAAATTAAAGCCACAAAGAGGATGATATTTTTTTTAAGCAATCTCACTCTATCAAGTCCTTTTGTTTAGATAATCAACCAACTTAAATTCTCTAAATGCTCCTACCCCTTCAAAATTTCCGTTTTTATTTCTTTGAACATATTTCCCCTCATTGAAATCATCCTTCGATTTAGGGACTGTGTTATAAGAATTATATATAATTCCAATGACAGGTTTATTATAGGACTCTCCATATATCTTTCCTTTTGCAATAGAATAAAGCCAAATTTCATTGAGGGTATATTGGGTTTTACTGAATACAAGTATCATCCTGTTCCAACTTCCCCCTTCAAAACTTACATCATACTCCCCTTTAGAGCCTTTATCGGCATAACTGATTTTTACGGTTGGAATACTGAGTAGTGAATCGACTTTTTTAATATCCCATAAATCTCTTTTAGCCAAGGAACTTTTATTAATCAGTATGGTTTTATTAGCATGATTTACGGATAGATAGTATCTATCATTTTTCAGATACTCTATTAATCCTGCGGTGGTACTTATTTTATAATACCAATTATTGCTATCTACAATGCACGTTCCGGTGATTGAGTCAGTAGCTTTTTTTACAGAATCATAAGGAAAGTACAAATACTTAATAGAAAAGGAATGACAATTGGATTTAAACGATGTCCGTATCTTAAGCATATCTTCCTTATAATTCTGCGCTGCTGAATGATTTGAAAATATCAGCAATGCAAATACTACAAGTAGTGTACCTCTATATAGTTTTACTTTTCTCATAGTCGTGGATAGCTCGATCTACTTTCTTTAATAGTCTTGATTCCTTTTTCGGTTTCTTTCTTAACACGTATCAAGATACCTTCGTCATTATACTCATAGAAAGTGGCATAATTATTCTCGTCCAGCGTAGCCATGAGACGCATACTTGTAGGGTCATATACGTATGTTTTCATTTCTCCGGCAAAAGGCTGTATTCGCACATCATCAAAGTATGCAGTGTGACCGCCGCCTGCAACTAAAGAAACAATAATATTAGTAGCTGAACCAGGAATTGAGAAGGTTCCTTCAAACCGCTGCCATCCATCAATAACAGGGCCTGAAGTATGGAAGGTATGAATTGTACTGCCAATTTGAACTGTAATACTATCCTTTGGATAACCGTTCGGGCATGATTGGTTTTCATTTACCCATGCACTTATCAAATACTTGCCACTATCAGGGGAAAACAAGGGTAGTGTTCCTCCGGCAAGTAATTCATATTGTCCGCCTGGAGTTGTTCTGTATAACGAGTCATTGTAATAATTTATAGAGCGGGTAACAACTGATTTTTGGGTGGAAGGAATCTTTAATGAATATATTCCTGTGTGAGCTACATCAGTAGAAACGGTGCAAGGAGTTGTTGGTGGATTAAAATCCCAATGGTCATTGGCACAAATATTTCCACAGAATGTAGAATACCCATAATCTTCAAATCCATCAAAGCTAATATCTCTGAAACTTGCATTGGATGCTACAGCGGTTGGCACACTTTCCAAGTAGCCATACAGAGCGGAAGAATAATTTCCAAGCGGATTTAAATCCTCCACTTCATTTCCTTTTTCATCATATTTTGTAACTTGGTTTGTCCACGTCCAATTTGGATCCAGATAAGGGTTTATATTCCAAACTGGAGAACTTTCTGTCCAGAATGGATTAAATTGTTGGAAGGTTCCCCTTTGACCTATATCCGTATGATGAATATCGCTGGTAGAAGTATACAAATAAGGATAAGGTGTACGGTCGGTATAATATACATAGTTCTTTTCCGGCCTCCAATTCCCAAGCATTCCAATTGCATAGGGATTAAAAGGAGCACCAATACTGAGGTTAGTACAAACATCCGTGCAAGTCTGACAACTCATGCACATGCGTCCAACATCACTAAAACCGATACATGGGTAACCTAATGGGTTATAATAAAACATAGTAGAACCATAAATATCGTATGGAAACCCAGACAAATCTGTAAAATTTAATACACAATTGCCAAATTGCGCAGAAAAGGCTGATGATACTTTATCATATCCGATTGGAGGAACCAGAGCATAATATAAAGCACCCGTATCTCCACACAAAGGGCAGTATCTGCCAAGGGTAATATTATCTAAAGGTGTCGCAAAAAACTGGTGATGAACTAGTAAAGAATCTAAAAAATTCGCAACACAACTATAACTTAATCCTCCTCCGGTATCACAAACCTGTGTCAATACATTATTGGTAGGCACTTGCCATGCATCATTAAATTGAGTTGCGTTTGCTTGCAATACAAGGTCACTTGAGGTTACTGATATATGTCCACTACCTTCAGGGAGATTCATGGTTTCCAATGTTCCTATGGGAGTGCTGGATATGTTTCTTCTTCCGGAACGAATTACCTTAAGTGATGAGGCTGTCATGTTAGCTAAAGCGCCTGTTCCATCCATTAGTATTAGTTGCCCGGTATTCGCCTCAGTAACCCAGTATCTAGAACTTTGAAGTGTTCCGCCAACGTAGGCCTCTATTTCATCTCCCGGACTAAAATAAGAATTATACATGGATGGGATTGCTCCGGAAGAAATTGTAACTCCTTTTGTGGTAAATCCGATGTTCTTATAAGCAGGCCCCATTCCATCATAAACCCAGTGAGCAGGGTACGTAAAATTATAAATTGGTTCATCAAACTCATTGTTCGATTGGGTTAACAAAACTTCTCCTGTTTCTGAGTCATAGAGCAAATTCTGCGTTGTGGTCATAGACCCATACTGAGTTTTGGTAACCTTACTTAGAAGCCCTGTTCTGTTTATATATTTAACAGTAACCGCAGAATGGAACTGGTTATGCTGACTGGTACATTTAGGAAAAATGGGGAAAATATCTATAGGTATAGCTATAAAAGGGAATATAGAGAATTCATTATTAATTTCTAAAGTATATGCCTGCGTTTGGGAATCCTGCTCTCTCATGTCTTCCCACATATCTATGTCTTTTCCTATAGATGCACTACCAATTGTTCCATCCGGATTGACAACAGAAACATTATTATTTAAATGCAGACTTGGTGAAGCGGAAGGATTATCTACGTTATAACTATAGTTTACACTGGAAATTAATGAGCCATTTGCATCATATACACTTTGCCCTTCTTCTTTGCCAGGCATATCATTAACTTCAATAGTAAACCCTTGCGAAACATTCATAAAATCCTGGGCATCGAATCCAAACATTTGGGACAATACGCTTGGTTTAATTCTTATAACAGGCATATATGTCCACTTATTCAATACAGGGAAATCACGTGCGGTATAAAACGTATTTACAGTATAGCCTGTGGCGGTACGGCTAACTCCCGGATGCGCAATATTGGTAACTGTTACCTTGCCATACACTATTCCCGCAGCAGGATAAAGTGATTCACCCAAGGGAGTTTCGGTATACATTTTATTATCAGGCGCGCATAAATATTTTTCATCGTAGGGTAAAGGCTGTCGGCATGAGTTCTCATCGCCGCCAATTAATGGTTCGTAGGTAGCAACGCCACTGCTGATAGTTCGATTCCCCATTATAGTTGTATAACTATATGTTTGGCCATAGGTATAGCTGCTTTGCAAGTTATTAACCATACTTGCCCAATTATCTGAAATATCAATTTCCTTTACCCTGTTTCCTCCGCCTAATTTTTTGTATGATGGGTTATCAAGTCTGATATAAGAATGTGATGGAACAATATTTTTACCGAAATTATTATTAACACAGTATCCATCAAATCCCTGGAACACTTGAACAACACTAGTCAATATACCAAGGAGACCTTCGATTATTCCCAAGACTCCACCATTGGTTGTACTTCCGGGATAGGCATATTGTGGCATGTTTAACCTTACAAATTGCCAAGCCGAAAGTGCAATTGGGTTGGCATTTGAAACACTATTATCACCAGTTCCAACTTGCGCAATTTGTATGGACCAATGATAGGCATCAATCATGTGACATGTCGTATTGCTAATATCAGCATATCCTGGAACGTATTCGAATTTACCCTGACCATTAACATCTACCAGGAATCTGAAATACATTTTGCTCTGTCCACTTACATCTACCCCGGCTAGATAATCGTTGTAGAAAGAATTAATATTATATTCCGGGACTGGTAGGGTTATATGTATCCAATTATTATAATTCGATGAATTGGAATATAAAGTGTTGGTTGGTGAACCGCCTGGTAAATTAGATACCCCATCTATTAGAAACATTTGTGCCGCTCGTTGATTCTGGACATAGGCATAGTCATTGGATTCATAGTTGACTTTGATATGTCCGCCCGAAGGTAAATCAATATCTGTAAGGTTCCATGCAGTAGAAAATAAATTTGTTTCAGCAGAATCCTGTATTGTATAGGGAAAATCCTCATTGGATGGCATGCCATTTGTGTTGTATTTATAATATCCCCAACGGTCATAACGATTATGATTATAGTTCGGATTAAAACCGGAATAATTAAATGTGTAGCTGTTTAAACTACCCTCTGTATTATTACCATAAGTAAAATACACTTGCTTTAGTGTTAACTTTCCCGTTCGTTTACCGGTAGCAGCACTATCTGAATTGGGGACACCTCGGCATAGGGAGTAATCATATACAAAATGTACTGTTTTGATAGGCACTGCATTTACTCCGTTTTGTATTAAGTCTGCTTTCGAATACAGCTTTATTTCTTTTACGCACTTTAAGGGTTTTGAAGCATCAGCTCCTCCATTTGAATCAACTACACCTAATCCGTCATACCGGTTTTCAACTATGAATTGCGCTACCATGGTTTTTGATTCAATGGAATGCACATACCATATTTCTTTTTTGCCGTACATATAGTTTCCTTTATCATCGGCGGTATCGGTCAAGAGTCCCATTTGGTAATTTGCGGTATCTTTTTCACAAGGTACTCTCCAATTATACGGATTAGACCCACTATATACCCTGGTATAATTTAGTTTAACTGCTTCTCCCAAGTCATCGTCAGTTATTCCGTTCCCCGTTAGATCCACATAATCGGGAGAAAGTACTCCGGTCAGCAGGTAGGAATGCGCGAAGGAAGGAATGCGTTGTTCGTTCAAATAATTATTTAATCCTTTAACATTTTTAATTGTGTTATCGCTGCTCTTGTCATACTTAATAATATTAACACTATCCGCCGCATAATCTGCCTCTGTACCATGAACAGAAAAAGTTACTTCATCCTGTAATAAATTATAGGCAGGAATTCCATATACATATCTCTTACCATCAGGATTAAGAACCGTAATTTCTGAAGTATGATGTGCTGGCCAGTACAAGCGTGGAATTTTTTGTATTAAAGGAGATGAGGCACACAAACTTGAAAATACATTTGTGTTTAACGGGTAGCTTAATATATTCTTGTCAAGTGCGAAATAACTGGCTTCCCCCGCATTCAGCATACTAAAACTTTGGTTCCTTCGCTCCCTCTGTGTCTTCACCAGGTTACCTCCAACAGGAAGGTTTCCATTTCCAATTATGTAATTATTTTGAGCCGTTACGTCACTTCCGCTTTGATTAAGCTGGACATAGATAGGATTAACATCGCCAATTTTATTATAGTAATTTACATCGTTAATAGTTTTTTCACCTATTTGTTTAAAATAAAATGGTTCATAGTTAATATTATTCGGTTGTAAACTTTGAAAATCAACATCGGTGGTAAATTCATTGTTCCCTGTCCACTTATCACTAATGGTATTTGAATTTGTCACGGTTATATTGGCCCCTGTATGCGAAACCTCTGTGATGCCGAGTTCCAAACCAAGGCTTGCCGAAGTAGACTGGTCATAGTTATAATGATCGTAAAGAACCCCTACATCTCCGCGAAAAGGCCTAAATTGTCCGCTTACTCCTTGTCCGTTAACACTAAAAAGATCATAGGTGAAGTTGGTTATTGGGAGATTTGCAACATTTTGCTGAAATGGTATATCTTTTTCACGGTTAAAATCAAGTAAAGCATATGGGTTATCTTTTGATTGATCGGAATACATATACCCATAGGCGGGCAGAGACAAGGTATGCGTTGCCAAGGATTGTTGACTCCACCAGCCTGTAATTGTAACATTGGGATGGACTCCGAACACAGCTAATCCCAATGTCACATCTGCCGTGGCACTATAATTTACAAGGGGCATTGACATGGATGGTGTGTAGGTAGGGTTAGAAAATGATTGAGTTGAGAAAGGGATTGAACCACTTCCTTCATTCTTGCCAGGTTCATCATCATTGTCTACATTTACATCTGCAGACATGCTCAAGCTTTTTACTCCTGTACGTGAGTTATATGATGCGCCTACGCTAATTCCCGGATTAATGCTTGAATTGTCAACATCACATGCCTCATGGCTTAGTCCAACCTGAGGAGCAATATCCACTCCAGACTGCGAGTTAAAATTAACCCCTAAGCTTCCTGTTAAAGAGCCAAGAACAGGTATCCCGGCTGAGATAGAAGGATCTATACCAAACTCAACACCCGGTCCTTTGTAATTATTTGTGAAAATTCCTATCGATGCATTATTAAGGCCAAGGGGGAAGCCTTCAACTTTTAATCCCACGCCCGCGCTGAAACCTACTGTTATGTTATCTTTAATATTATAATTTTGAACTACTGCATCTCCCTTAAATTCATCAGGCAGACCTCTCATCTGTCTGTTTATTTCACCGGGATTAATACTCCATCCCAATCCTACCCAGCTTGCCTCCTGATCCATCGTAACTCCAGAACGATAGGAAAGATTAATAGGATAGCCATCCACATCCATTAAAGGAATGTTGTATGTAAAACTTCCGGTAGAAAGGTCAACCATATTGGTGATTCCGATAGGTTCAAAACCTTTCATTTCAGGTTGGGAAGGGCCGCCTGTAAGAGCAAAAGCTATAGTCGGGTAAAATGTCTGTGCAAGCAGGTTTATACAGGCAAACACAGCAATACACTTAAACCAAAATCTCTTTCTGTATTTCATCCGTTCATTTTCAATTTTGGAATCTTCTTAATACTGGAACTGGTAATTTCCAACTTTATATTACCTGTTCCAATCATTTTATTTCCGTAAATAAACTTACGGTCTCCACTATAGTCTTTTGCATTAAATCCAAGTACGAAACTATAATAAGGTAACATTCCCATGCTGCTTTCGCATTCAGATATTCCGCATGGAATGGTATCATCTCCTTCAACTAATTTAATATCCTTTTGGATTTTAAAGTCTAAATACTCTGTCATTCCTTTTCTAACCTTTGAGGTATCGCTGGCTTTCGTTACGAGACTATCCCATTCCTTTCTGTCAATATGAAATACATAATGCTCAATACCTTTGAAGCGGTTATACTGCTCTTTGAATGTTTCTGCAGGTATGGAAAAACTTTTTAACTGAAGCATTACTAAATAATCGGTAGGCTGGTATTGCAAAGTGTAATTGACCCCGTTGGCTTTTGTGCTAACAAATAAGCCGTTTTGTGAATTCTGAATATATGCAACATACTCCTGTGGCGGAAGTTCATGTTTGCCGCATGAGGACAAAGCCGATGCTCCAAAAAGAAATAAGGAAAGGGGAATTTGCTTCAACATTAACGATTAAATAATTGTGCTCAGGTTTCTAAATAGTAATACATAAGTTTATAAACTTGCTGCTTTGTATCTTTTATTTCCAAATAGTAATATGAACCATTCTTTAGTTTACTGCATTGCTTTATATCAACTTGCAGGTTATTCATGCCAGGGCGTAGTTTGACTTCGGGTAAACCCTTAATGCTTTCCCTTGATTTATCTACACAATTTATTTTATAGGTCAAATTCTTTTCATTATCCTTATTGTTGTATGCAAAATAGAAAATACCATGGGAGACATAAAAACGCTCCTTGCTTATTTTTGAAGCTACGGGATAATTAATGACTTCCGCTTTTTTATCTTCCTTTTTATTTACAGTAAAAGTATTGATGTCCGTTACCCCAAGATTCTGCCCTCCAATACTGGCTGCCACTTGCCATGCGTATTTACTATCGTCATGCAAAGGTGACGCACTCACCGGATAACTGATGAAGGTACTAGTTAGTCCATTTAAATTTAACAACGGTGGGTTTTGTAATAATGCTTCAGCTGGGGTCTGTCCTTTTTGAATTTCAACCATCCGTATTGCATAAGTCACCATCATTCCATTAACAGGATGAGGAGGTATCCACATAAAAATAGGATTTTTAATGTTTATAACCTCTTCATTAGCTGGGTAAGAAAGTTGAGGCGGGATAATTGAACTGATTGCTTTTTTACTCCGTCCTACATCGGAATTATTTGTCTGTGCTTTGCTGTTAAAGCAAAACAAGCTATGGAGAAGAATAACGATAAAGCAAAAAATTCTCATAATCAAGAGTATTAAAATGCTGCTTCCGAATACAAATATAAATACATATTCGGATTACAGATGTTTTTTTCCTTTATTTTATAAAAAAATAATTTTACCATAATATAGTAACATTTCCGCTGACTAAATATTGGGGTGAATTGCCGAATGGTTTTTCAGCATTGTTTCTATATGTTAACTCTACGCCCAATCTTCCCCATTTTTGTATAGAACTACTTAACGAACCTACTACTCCCAATTCATCAGGAATAACCCCCGGTTGTTCTATCCATTCAGGCCCTAATGCAACCGTGAGTGCCTTCTTCAGATTCCAGTTATAAGTGCTTTGCCCTATAAACTGTGAAAGGGTTCCAGTCCAATTATTGCGGCTTTCATCAATAGAAGTATTTATTCCTTGTGTTGATGATAAAACGAATAACTCATTTATCATATAATAAGAAAGGTTCAGATTTTGGCTAAGCAGTTGGGATACTTCAGTGGTGTTATATTGAAAGTTTCCGGCAAAAATGCTGGTCGTTGAATTTTTCCCGAATATTTTTGATGAGATATTTCCGGTAAATGAAATCTGGCTGATATTATTAGTCAGGCTATTGGCATAAATCGTTCCACTTTCCTGTTGAAATTGAAGCGGGGCATATTTAAATTCCATATTTATTAAGCTGGTAGGTTTAAATAAAACCGAAAATTGAACCCAATTATCTATTCCTTTTGTTCCGTCAGAACTAGCTGTATTTTCTACTATGTGTGTTCCACCCACATTGACAAGTAGCTTTTTGCTTATTGGTTGAGTTAAGTCTATTTCGTATTTATTAGCTCCACTAATAAGATACGGATTACCCAGTGTTACAAAATCACCACCTGTTTGTGAAAACTCGCTTTTTACAGTAGTGTTTATTCCCGGAATTGTTCCTTTTCCCCTCACCGCAAAGGCAAAGCTATTATTATCTTGTGGAGAAAAAGGGAGTGAAATTGTATCGGATGTAGCTTTAGTATAGCTATAGGTAGATTTTGCCAGTTCAGCTTCAATGTCTACATTTTTCCCGATAGCAATATTTTTTGTTAAGTCAAATACCCAGTTTGATTCATTTAATGAAGTGCTGCTTCCCGGATCAGCAATCTTTATAATAGTCGCATAGAGATTGGGACCATTTTCTGTCCCCTCGCCCGTTCGTACAAACTCAACAGTTCTATTATAATTTGGTACCGCAATTCCAGTCATTAAAAATGGATTCACTACCGCCACTACTTTCCCATATCCAACATAGTTATACATATCACCTGACTTATATCCAACATTTACGCCATTCATCATAAAATTGTGAAATGTAAATTCTGAAATCTCCTCTCCGCTCTGTCCAATAGAAAATTTCTGGACTCCCATTAATAGTTTTTCAAATCCGCTTAATTGATGGTTTTCTAACAATAATTTTTCGATATTACTGGGATTATTCAGTGCTTTTTCCTCCTGCTCATATTTTCTTTTGGCTGTATCTGCTTTCTCAAGACTATTTGCGTTCTTTTTAATTGCAAATAATTGCTGATAGCGTTTCTCCAACTGGCTATATAGATAAAGTTTTTTCCGTAGGCTATGTAACTCCGCTGTATCCGAACCTGGATGTTTACTTAAACTATCCTGTTCTTTCTTGAATTGGGATTTGTTGGTATTTTCCTCCGCTTGATATGAAGGAGACTGTAATTTTTCCCGCAAGGATTCGTAAGCGTTTAAACTATCCGAAAGATTGGGGGCTTTTCCCATCGTTCTTTTATTTAATAAAATATTTTCTGCTCTCTTTCGAAGTCCATTTAAGAACATTTCGGCATCAAAATTTACAGAGTAACTGCTATAGCTTTTTTCAAACCTTCCATCATTAAATACACCTATACCCTGCCCGGTAATAGGCGCTCCATAGACATCAAAACCTTGAGAAAGCCTTCCGAGAGTATATAATCCATTAACTCCTGTATTAAGGTTTACTCCCTGCGTATAGAGTGATGTCCATGATACGCTACCTTTAGTTAATTCAATAGATTCGGGCTTGTGGTTGTTTTTAGAAGCAACAGTATCAGTTTTACCTTTTCCTTTATTTTGTCCGGAATTACTAGTAGACTTTTTTTCTGTCGGATGTAGTAGGTGTTTTATAAAACCAAAAACACCCTGCTTCTTTATACTATTAGTATCTGAAGTGCTTTTAGGAGTAGAAGTGTTTTGAGTTTGTGAAAAAACGGCAACATCACTTATTAGTAAGACACTTACCAATAGTGAAAATTTCAGCACCCAGGGATGTAGCCTTTTTCCAATCAAAATGAACAAGGGGTTTTTAATAAATCCTACACTAAATACTTCCTTCCATTCAAAAATCAATATACAATATTAAGAATATATTTTTAAAGCGGGTGAAATATTACAACTAGATGCTTTAATTATTTCTGTTAATTTAAAGTAATATTATTTTATCACTTCTTTAACGAGGAGGGCGAGTCAGAAGGAACCAGCTTTTTTCCACCATTTTTTGGTTTTATTAAGATTCTTCAAATCAGGGGATTTCAAATAAACATAACATAATACTGATAGCCATATACAGAAACCAGATTTAGAAGTCTAAAACAAGCAAAAAGTTTTTACTTAAACGTTAATGGTAAAGTCTGTTAAAGGAGATGCATAGGTAGGACAGCAAGACAAACATTATATATACCCGTTTCGCATTTATGATACGGATGTTTTTTTTGAGCTATATGTGAAGAACAATTCCTATAGTCGAAAGTAAAAAGTTTATTATCGGGAAATAAAACGCCTGTCTTTAAGCGACTTTACCTATTCAACAAATTTTTTATCATTTATAATGATTTGAATTATTTTTTTAGTAAGTTTGCCGTAGTATTAATAAATCAATTATTACTATGAATAAATCAAACATTCCAGCTGGTCAAATTCATTGTCCTTCTTGCGGAACTATAATTCCAGTCGGACAAACAAAATGCCCTAACCCAAATTGCTCCACTAATAAACCAATCCGATTGGTAAAAAAGGTTAGCAAATAAGGTTATTCTTAGGCTTTTGTGCCTTCAAACATACATTAAGAAAAGTAAATTGTAACATGAAATCAATTTCTCAATTATTAAAGGCTCTTTGGTTTTATATAGCCGGGATTATCACAGTTATGATAATTTATTATTTATTAACCGGAGTAGACCAGGGTATAGATGTTGTGATGCAGGTAGGTGAATACCCCAGTCCTGCACTTTGTGCTGTATTAGCTATATTATTGTGGGCATATTTGGTGTGGTATAGTAGTAGGTATATTAGTTATATCAAGCAAAGTATTGATGAAGAAATTGGTGGAAATGATATCAAAATATCTACTGCCTATCACCAACATATTCCAAGGCTACTTGCTGTAAATTGTTTTGCAAGTATACAATATGCAATATTGTGCCTACCCACTTTCCTTTTTTATAAATCCCCGGGGTGGCTTTTACTTGGTGTTCTTGCAGTACATAATATTTCTTATTTCGGATTGATAGATTGGTTTTCAGGGAAGAGTAAAAGTAAACGGATATATGCTATTAGCCTTTCTCTTTTAATACTTAATGGGGTGATACTGGCATATTTACTTATTACATCAAAAGTTCCACTGGGATTGATATTTAAACATCATCTAAGACATAAATTTTGGCTGCCTATCTTGGGCCTCATATTATTGGTTTTTGAGATAGTAATGATTTACCTGTTTGCCTTGCGTAGAAAATATATTGATAAAAAAATAAGTGAGGGACCTTCTATCAAAATTCCTCGCTTTATTAAACAGACATACAGTAAAATAGAGTTTTTCAGCGCGGAGAATACTTATTTTCGATGGTTTAATGTGGTTTTTATTGCTGCCATTATTGTTTATTTCATCGCGATTTTTTCAATGGGAGTAGCCAACACTTTTGGTCCACTGGCTTTTGCACTTTTGGCGTTGGGAGTTTTACTTGGAATATCTAATATTATTAAATTTTTAAATCTCTATTTTTCGGTCAATGTATCGTTATTACTATTTATTGTAGCTATATTAGTAGGAAAGGAATGTAATAATCCTTATAAGGTTCAAACTATTGAAGCAAGTAAGCGCAACATACATTCCAAAAGACCTACTGTAAAGAAATATTTTGATGCGTGGTTGTCGCAGAAAGATAGACGAGCCTTGCTCCAAGCAAGTACAGCTGAGAAACCTTTTGATGTGTATTTAGTATTATCAAATGGGGGCGGTTCAAGAGCAGGTGATTGGGTTAGCAAGGTGCTTTGCCAATTACAGGATTCGTCCGATAATAAATTTGGTCAGCATCTCCTATGTATTGCAGGTGCTTCCGGAGGAACAGTAGGCAATTGTGTTTTTTATAGCTTATTACGAGCACAACAAAGGCAAAAGTTTAAAGGCAAACTGGAACATCACGCATCAGTTTTTTTCGCCAGTGACTTTTTAACCTTTACACTCGGGCGTATGCTTGGCCTTGATATTTATAGGCATTTTATACCTTTAAATTTTGATGACAGGGCGGCAGCCCTTGCTGATGTGATGGCAGGCTATAGCAGCGATACTATACTACAAAGATATTTTAACATGGATGTAGATAGCATCTTTGATTCCACTGCGGAACTGCCGTTTTTGTTTATGAATTCTACAAGAGTTGAAGATGGAAGCCCTGGCGTAATTAGTCTCACTCAATTGCCTGAACGTACACAAAGATTAGATTTGCTTGATTCTATAGACAAAAGCGATACCACTAAAGGAAAAAGTATAAAACTTTGCACTGTTGCGATTTTAAGTTCCCGTTTCCCTTATATTTCCCCTGCTGGAAAGGTTGGTAGTAACTATTATGTAGACGGAGGTTATTTTGACAATTCGGGGGCAGGAATCATGCTTGAATTTATGGAGCAAATAAAACGTATACTTGCAGATACGGCTGATTCTATGAATAGGTATACTAAACACTTAAATTTCCATATAGTGCATATCAATAATTCCAAACTCTATTATCCTGCCCCCAAAGATATCAAACCTCTTGAAAATGATTTACTCGCCCCTGTACTAACTTTAATGGGTTTACAAGAGTCCTCTACCAAGGTAGGAGATGGAGTTTTAGCAAACTATCTTGATCCATATAATAAACGGGATTCGTCGGATTTGCTCATTGAGTTTAGTCTGTATGACCATGCTTATGGCAAAAAAGATAGTATTAAAAAAGGGGTTTCTGAAAATGATTTCCCAATGAGTTGGGTCAATTCTTATTATCAATTATGGCGAATAAACAAAAGCCTGACAAGAGAGGATAGTATTAATTACAAACATTTTAAAAACATCCTTCCCAAATAAAAAATTAAGCAGATAAAGTATAGCCTACTAAAGTATAGCCTGTTCTTTCCAAGATATGTTTCGTGCTATCGCATAAGTTGCTTTCTATCGGAAAATCCGGATGAATTTCTCCATTTGCATCAAAACAAATTAAATGTTAGAATACTTTAAATAAAACAATTTCTATTAACCAATAATACTTTGTAAAATGAATACTAACATTCGTGATTTATTTATTATTTCGGTGTCTTTTTTGTCGTCTCTCTTGGGATGGAGTTATATAAATCACAAAGGGCAAAACGGGAATATATTCTTGAAA
>DATHOL010000117.1:0-21117 GCA_035484895.1 Bacteroidia bacterium
AATGGATTTAAGATAGAGCGGCATAATGGGAATAAGCATTTCACTCGCCACATCGTTAAACAGGCTTACAAGTGAAAGAATCCATATTACGCGGGTAATGGCTTTCATACTAAAAGGCTAATAGCTATTGGCTAATAGCTAATGGCTTGCATTTATTACGGTGTTCCATTTGTATTTATCAGGGGCAGCACCCGTACGAATATCAGTAAGCAGGTTTTTAATACGTGCCATAACACCCTCTTTTCCGGGGACAGGAACGGTATAATCCTTGCCTTTAATATCAATACTTTGTATATAGGTAGCAACTGCAGCTGTACCTGTGCCGAATGCTTCCTGCAAAATATTTTTTTGCAAAGCGCTTTCCAATTCCAGGGCGCTTACTGTTCGTTGTTGGGTATGTACACCTAATTCATGCGCCAGGGTTAAAAATGAATCGCGGGTAACGCCATCGAGGATTGAATCGGACAATGGCGGAGTTACCAAAACACCGTCAATAACAAACATCACATTCATGGTTCCTGATTCTTCAATATTCAGGTCAGGGGAACCATCGGTCCAAAGCACCTGATCGAAACCCTGCATTTTTGCCAGATGGGTAGGATAAAAAGAAGCGCCATAATTGCCGGCGCATTTGGCAGAGCCTGTTCCACCGTGAGCCGCACGTACATAATGGTCCTCTACCTTTACACGAATAGGCTTATCATAATAGGGGCCTACAGGGCCGGAGAAAATGATGTACTTATATTCCGATGATATTTTTACTCCGAAACGTTCTTCCGAAGCAAAAGCAAACGGACGAATATATAAAGCCGAACCTTCACTGCCGGGAACCCATGCCTGGTCTATAATTATCAGGTTGGTAAGCCCTTCTTCAAAAAGGCGGTACGACATAACCGGCATGCACATGCGTTCCATTGATTTAATGAAACGTTCGTAATGCTTTTCAATACGGAAAATAGAAACATTACCATCTTTCATGCGGAACGCCTTCATACCTTCAAATACTATTTGCCCGTAATGAAGCGCCAGCATGCTTGGTGAAAAGGCAATATCCCCGAATGGTTCAATATGCAGGTTGTTCCATTCTCCGTCTTTGTAATCGGAAACGAACATATGGTCGGAAAGAATTCTACCGAATTCAAGGTCGTTGAAATCTACGCTCGACAGGCGGCTTTTAGATGTCTTATTAATTTGGATTGCATCCGTTGCTATCATAATCTATTGCTGGTTTACTATGTACTCACTTAATTTTTCAAACATAAGCATTATTTTTGTGCGTAACTTATTTATTGCTCAATAATATCCCTTTGTGATGCCTATTACACTCCATTGAGCTATTTTTTTATACCTTTACATCATTACAAACCAATTTTTTACAAAATGATTTTAACATCTTTCGCAATTGCACTGGTTGCAATCGTTTTTGGCGCGCAATTACTCGCCCAATCTCACAAAGAAAGTTTAAATGCGCTTTACAAATATCTTGCATGGTTTATTATTGTTATGGGATTTTGCGTATTACTATGCGACGGAGTGCATGGTCTTTTTAGTATGTGCCACCGTGGACAAGGCGGAATGATGCGCAGGGAAATGATGATTGACAGGAAAATGGGTGGGCCAATGGGCTGCCAGATGATGATGCATTGTAATGATGGAAATATGAATTGTATGGATAATAATAACTGTTGCGACGGCCACATGAATTGCTGCAATAGCAATAATTGTTCCGATGGAATGATGAACTGCCCTGACGGTGGTAATTCTTCCTGCAAAGGTGGTATGCCAGCTGATTGCCCAATGATGGGCGGTGGAATGAAATGCAAAGCCGATAGCGGGAAGGAGAAAAAATAATTCTCCTCTTACATAGGATAACAACCCCAACGATTATTTATAAACCCACAAATTAATTGTGGGTTTATTTTTTCCCCATATTTGTGGAATACCCCAAAACGCCTAATCTTGAAAAAGCATATCCGGATACTTTTTTCAACTGTTTTCTCTCTGTTTATGTTTTTTTCATCTGCTATAGGCACGGCGCCTTTGGTTTTTGATGCCCCTTCCAAAGCCTTATTCATTAGCTCGTCTCTTAGCGATAAGGCTGATATCTCATCTTATGTTGAAAGCTATATTGATTCTACAGGAAAGCTTACCCTCCGCGATATAATTAACCGGAACAAAGGAATAATATTCACCCCAAATGCCGACCATTATAAATCGCAAACTGTAAACAAAGTAATTTGGATAAGGCTACTTGTAAAAAATGAATCCTCTTTAAATTCGGAGTGGAAATTAATTCCGCATGCTTCGTCCGCAACTGAGTACTGTATTTACACTAATAGCGATACATTTTCTCAAACAACCGGAACAGATATTCCTATGGATGACCGCGCCGAAAGTGCCCTTTCACCTGTTGTAAGTTTTTCGCTTCGCAAAGGAGAATCGGTTACAATTTATCTGAAGGTTACAACCGGAACAAAACAAAAAAGTACCGGAAAAGTATTAATTGAGCTTAGTCCTGGACAAATTTTTGAACAAACTGAAAAAATAGATTTTTCCTTCCAGGGGATGTTTGGCGCTGTAATGCTTTTCACCTCCATATTTGCAATCTTGTTATGGCTTTTTTTGCGGGACAGAAGTATGTTATTTCTAGCGTGCATTAGTTTTTTCGCATTACTATATACATGGGAGGCAAGCGGAATGAACAGGATGGTTTTATTTAGGAACAGCTCGCTGTATTTTCTGGCTTTTATGTCCGTAATAAACCAAGCCGGCGGATTCCTGAGCGGTTATTTCTTTTACAATAGTATGCTCCCGTTGAAGGAAGAAGCTCCCCGCCTGCGGAAAATTTTTGCCACGCTCACCTATCTGCAATGCCTGATGGCGCTATTCAGATTTATTACACAAAACAATTTATTGCCGCTCGACCTATTGCACTTTGCAGGAATTCTTTGGTTTGTCTGTATGGTGACTGTAGTCGTTTATTTCCTGATAAAGAAAAACCGCCAGGCAAAATTTCTTGTCGTAGCAACGGTATTGCTGGCTGCTTGCGCTACATTATATGGACTTGCATTGGAACATATTGTACCTGCTATATTCCTGCGTTCTTTCCAGGTGGGCATGGTTGTATATGTTATTCTGCTTGGTGTAGGTGCTGTGGATAAAGTGCGACAAATACGGCTGGAAAAAGAACGGCTCGTCCGCGAGCAAAACATAATGCTGGAACACAAAGTAGAAGAACGTACCCGCGAACTGAACAGCGAAAAAGAAAAATCGGATGAGTTGCTGTTAAATATTTTGCCTTCGGAAACAGCACATGAGCTTAAAAAACATGGAAAATCGAAAGCGAGGAGTTTTGAAAAAGCAACTGTTTTATTTACCGATTTTAAAAACTTTACCAAGGTAAGTGAGACCCTGAGTCCGGAAGAATTGGTAGAAACCATCCATCATATCTATAGTGAGTTCGATAACATTATACATAAGCATAATGTGGAGAAAATTAAAACCATTGGCGACAGCTATATGGCAGCCGGGGGACTGCCGGTTATAAATGACACTAACCCGCAGGATGTAGTAAATGCAGCCTTCGAAATTCTCCATTTCATTGAACAGGAAAAGCAATTAAAGATTGCCGCAAACGAACCATTTTTTGACATACGTATTGGAATACATACGGGGCCATTGGTTGCTGGAATAGTAGGCAAAAAGAAATTCGCTTATGATATTTGGGGCGATACGGTGAACATTGCTTCCCGCATGGAATCGAGTGGTGAGCCGGGCAAAATAAATATTTCGGGCTCAACGTATGGATTTATTAAGGACCAGTTTGAATGTACTTACCGTGGCAAAATACACGCTAAAAACAAGGGAGAGATTGATATGTATTTTGTGGAGGGGAGGAAGTGAGCCTATGCCCTCCTCTTACTAGCGCCACTCCTGCGCGATTGCACATCAATCGGAGTAAGTGTAACATCTTTGGCCGCAACACTACCGGCAGTAAGAGCGCGTTTTTTAGCTTTACGGTAGAGATAATCTCCTTTTACTTTGCGTGCAAAGCGGGACAGGTTAGTATCCGGATGAGCAACAATACGACGAATATTAAAGATATCTTCATGTATAGCCAATGGGCCTACTACCGTTGCAATTCCATATTTAAAGCCTGCACGTTTCACTAATTCTTTTACCGTTTCATTTACCGAGCCATAAGGATAGGCAAATGCTGAAACCTTTTTACCCAATATTCCTTCCAATGCTTCTCGTGAACCTTCAATTTCCTGTTTGGCTTCAGCAACTTCAACCTTGGTAAGGTCAACATGGTTCATAGTGTGAGCGCCGAATTCAATGCCATATTTGTCCATCTCCAGAATCTGTGCCCTTTCCAATAATGGGAATGTACGGCCTTCATCCAGATAATCCCAGGTGTTTTCCTTTTTACCTGTAACCATAAAGATTACAGCCTTAAAGTTAAACTTCTTCAGCATAGGGAAAAGAAGTGTGTAATTATCTTCATAACCATCATCAAATGTAAGGATAACATATTTTTTATCCTTGTCAAAACGATTAATCATGGATAAATCCTCGAAGGTAATTGGGGTATAATTGTTCTTGTGCAGGTATTCCAAATGTGCTTCCAATTGCTTGGTAGTAACATACGTGCCGTGTTTTCCGGCAAGTGAAGGGTCATTAATTACACGGTGATAAAGCAGTACAGGTATTTCGTATTTCTCTCTCGAATAAATACTTTGATAAATAGATTCGATACGGTCAGTAACCTTATCTAAGTTAAATGAATTGGTAATGGAAGTATATAACTGTTCCGGAATCTTTTCCATTTTTAATCCCGCCGAAATATCTTCTCCTAAATGTGAGGTATCCCAGGAACCCGACTCGGCTATATCGCCAAAATTGCTCCGTAAAACAGTTTGATAATTCTCTGAAGTAACCAATCCTTCATAGGTAGCTTCGCCGAAGGCTATGGTTGGTTTGCCCATCATCAGGCTTTCCATAGCAACACGACCGCTACCGATTACCACTGATGAGTTGGCAATCTGGTCGCTTACTTTACCCACAAATCCCGATAAGGAAACCCTATCCTGAAATTTTTTGAATCGTTCAGGTATCACCATTCCGCCCACTACATTAATCTTTATAGAAGGGTCAATAGGGTTTTTAATGCATATTTCTTCGAGTACCTTATAGGCTACATCCCCTTTAGGGCCGGAAAGTCTTCCAATGATGGATACCATCGGGACTTCAGGTTTAATATGTACAGGGCTATAGCGGCTGCTGTCCACGCCATTTCTAAGAATTTCTATTTTGTTTTCGTCCCAGTGGAGCTCTTTAATAATCTGGTCTCTTACGTTTTCGCAAATAGCAAGGGTATATTCCCCGTAAGCCGGAAAAAGCTTCTTACTTAAATGCACATGGTGATGCCCGTGTGCAGTATAAATCATAGGAACCCCGGTAAGCCTGGATGCTATATAACTGAGTTTGCACGATACCCTTGAATGAGAATGAATCACCATGATATTGTTTTCACGAATGATACGGATAAGTTTAAACAAGTGCTTTACCTGCAAGTATATCTTTCGTTTGTTAAGAGGGAGCGGAATGTATCTGGCACGTGTCGGCACAGTAAGTGTATCTGAAACAATAAACACATTATGACCCCTGTCAATAAGCTTATCGCTTATGGTAGCCGCATATACTTCAGCTCCTGTAACCTCAACCTGTGAAAGCACCATTAAAATATTCATCCTCTCTTACTTATAGACAATAACCCACTAAAGGGGTAATTATTATATCCTAATTTATATATTTCTTAAGGTCGTTAATCCTGAATAAAACTAAACCTTTTTATCTTAACACTGTTTTGACTGCAAAAGGTTCTTTATCTGTTCAAAGGTTCAAATTTATGAAATCCATCTAACTTACAAGTTAATTCATGGGAAAATTTGCAAAAACATCTAAAAATAAACCTGTTAATGGCAAAAATATCATTTTAGCCCGACTTATTATACCAATAAAAAGGTCATTACCATATTTTCCGTAAGTTTGTCTCAATAGTTTAAAATTAAGTTGTACGCCATGTTTGAGAATAAACATCAGCCCCTGGCATCCAGGAAAGTCTTTATGAACAGGCTACTAAAAATGGCATGCTTTGCCTTTTTAGCGACTTTAGTTTGTCTCCTGATTGGAATATTCGGATACCATTATGTTGCCCATTTGGCATGGATTGATGCCATTCATAATGCAAGTATGATCTTATCGGGTATGGGTCCGGTAGCTACGGTTGAAAATGTATCAGGCAAACTGTTTTCATCAGCCTATGCCTTATTTAGCGGGGTTGCTTTTATTACCAATATTAGTATATTTTTGGCTCCTGTGGTACATCGCTTTCTCCATAAAATCCATTTAGAAAAACACGAAGAACAAAATTAAAATATGAAATACACCAAGATTCCTTCCAAATTGTTCATTGAAAACCGTAAACGGTATGCTAAAGAATTAAAATCAGATGCACTTGCCGTTTTTAATTCGAATGATATTATGCCAACAAACGCCGATGGCAGCCTTGCTTTCGTCCAGAGCAGCGATTTGTTCTGGCTCACCGGAATTGACCAGGAAGAAACCATACTCCTGATGTATCCTGATGCAAAGGATAATTCGATGCGGGAAATTCTTTTCCTGCGGGAGACGAATGAGCGAATTGCAGTTTGGGAAGGGCATAAATACACCAAGGAAGAGGCCCGCGATGCTTCCGGTATTCAGGAAGTAAGATGGCTGTCGGAGTTTGCTGCAACTTTCAGAGGTCTGATGGGCCAATGCAGACGGGTATATGTAGATACCAATGAACATGCCCGCGCTGTTGTAGAAGTTGAAACTAGAGAAGCACGGTTTGTAAAATGGTGTATGGAAAATTATCCTGCTCATCGCTATGAAAGAAGCGCTCCGATTATGCACAAACTACGTTCCATAAAATCGACTATTGAAATTGATTTGATAAAACATGCTTGCTTTATTACCGAAATGGGCTTCCGCAGGTTATTGCCATTTATTAAACCGGACGTTGCAGAATATGAAATTGAAGCGGAACTGATACATGAATTTGTAAGAAAACGCTCCAAAGGATTTGCGTACTCACCAATTATTGCATCGGGGTTAGATAGTTGTGTGTTGCACTATGTGCTCAACAATAAACAATGCAAAGCTGGCGATGTAATATTGTTGGATGTTGCTGCCGAATATGCCAATTATGCTTCGGATATGACAAGGGTTGTGCCTGTCTCGGGCAAATTTACCAAGCGCCAAAAGGAAGTTTACAATTCTGTTCTTCGAGTAATGAGAGCCGCCACTAAAATGCTTGTCAAGGGAAATACATTTCCAAAATATAACGCTGCCGTTGGTGAATTAATTACAGAAGAATTGATAAAACTCAAGCTTTTGAAATTATCTGATGTAAAGAAACAGGATCCGAAAAATCCGCTCTATAAAAAGTATTTCATGCACGGCACTTCACACTTTTTAGGGTTGGATGTGCATGATGTTGGCTTCTTTCAATCGCCAATGCAAGCAGGAAATGTATTTACCTGCGAACCGGGTATATATATCCCTGCCGAAAAAATTGGTGTACGTATTGAAAACAATATCCTTATTACCGAAAAAGGCAATTTGGATTTGATGGGCAATATTCCTATTGAAGCGGAAGAAATTGAAGAATTGATGAATTCATAATACATGGAACGCAGATGACGCGGATTACTTATGATTAATTAAGATTTTTTTATATTTAATGTATTTAATCCGTTTTTATCATAAACAATCCGCGTCATCCGCGTTCCATTGCATTAAATTATGATCCACTACACTACTTTCCGCAAAGCAAAAATTCGTTACTCCGACGAAGGCAAAGGCAGAGCCCTTGTATTGGTTCATGGCTTTCCATTGAATTTACAAGTGTGGAAAGAATTTTCAGCTGAACTAGCCAAACACTTTAGGGTAATTGCAATTGATTTACCCGGTTTTGGGGAGAGTGAAAATATAGGGTATGTCCACTCCATGGAACTAATGGCGCAATGCGTGAAAGAGGTAATGGATAATTTAGGTCTTCGTAGATATATTTTAGTCGGGCACTCTATGGGTGGTTATGCAGGACTGGCTTTCGGCGAGCTTTTCCCCGATAATTTGAGAGGGTTTGTGATGTTTCATTCTTCCTCTTACAAAGATTCTGACGAAAAGAAAATAGACCGCGAACGCAGTATTGAAACTATCAAGAAAAAAAGGAAAAGCTATCTGAAAATATTTACGGGAAATATGTTTGCAACCCCAACCCCTCTCCTCGAAGGAGAGGGTAGGGTGAGGTCTTTCGGCGTAAAAGAGCTAAAAGAATGCTTAAAAAAAGTGCAAGAGATTGCAAACACAGCCTCTGCCCGTGCTTTGGTGGCTGCTACTGAAGGAATGAAAAATCGCAAAGATCGTGAAATTATTTTGCGGTTTGCACAGTATCCTGTACTATTCATCTTTGGTAAAAAAGATAAAATTTTCAAGTTGGAAAATGTACTACCCCAGGCAGAAACTCCTGCCGATAAAGAAGTATTGATACTCGAAAACGCAGGACACATGGGCTTTTACGAAGCCAAAGAAGAAACACTAAATGCAATAATTAAGTTTGCGAATAGGTGTTTCAGGATGAAGGTGGAGTAAGAAAAACATATCCATTCGAAACAAGAACTCATGAAAATATTTACCTATAAAATAATTCTTACCCACCTATTTTTAATAATAGTATTTAATGGCTATTCTCAAGATAGTAAGTCCATTCTTCTTAATAGAAGTATACATCCTATTTATAGTTGGAATAAAGAACTTAATCATATGGTAGATAGTGTAGAGAGTAACCCAACTTATTTGGCTGGTGATTATTCGGATGGAAATACTCAATTTACAGTCGCGATAGATAAGGAAGACGACATCGTTACAAAACCTTTACATGTTTATTCTTTATATGTGAATTCCTATAAATCAGATTCCATCTATGTGGGCGGTGGTATTGGAATAAATCAATCAGCTATTATTGATAATGTGCCAATAATTATAAAAGTGGGTAAAAAGGAATTTAGCGCAAAAGTCAATCTTGACAATAACTCTGTACTAATTTCTCAATTAACGAAATACTTTGAACCTGATGTGGAACTAATAAATAATAATTTACCTGATGTTTCATTTTCGTTACTTTATGGAGGAAAAAGCTCATTCAAATACTATGAACATAAATCTCCGTATATTTATTTAGAATTTTTGGGGACATGGTGCAGGGGTTGTTATCAGGCTATGGATGATATGAAGGAGTTGAATACTAAATATAATGATAAGGTAACTATCATCAGCATTGCCTTTAATGAACCAGCAAGTTCACATCAAACCGTTGATACAAATGATATAAAAAAGGTGGTAGAATTGCATCAAGTTGATTGGGTGCAGGGAGTAGCAGATAAATATATACGGAGATTATTCTATCTGAGTTCAGCGCCCTATGGCGTGCTATATGATTCTGATGGAAACCTGATTAAAAGTGGAATGCATCCAAAATCATTACTAAAGTTTTTGGATGAAAAATACCACTAGGTTTGAATTGGATTACTAGCTACACCAATTCCGCTTGCTTCTCCGTTTTCTTAGCATTGGCAATAGCAACCTGTTGGGCTAAGTTTCCTGCAAGTTCATGAAATGCCAATGCTTGCGGGGTATCGTTTTGCAATACGGCCGGCCTTCCGGCATCACCTGCTTCGCATATACTTTGCACCAATGGTACCTGTCCAAGGAAAGGCACTTTCAATTCTTCTGCCAAGTGCTTTGCTCCATCTTTCCCAAAGATGAAATATTTATTGTTTGGTAATTCAGCCGGGGTAAAGTATGCCATGTTTTCCACAATGCCCAATATTGGCACATTAATTCCTTTTTGTTGGAACATCGCAATGGACTTGCGGACATCTGTCAGTGCCACATTTTGCGGGGTGCTTACAATCACCGCCCCGGTAATTTGTGCTCCTGTAACCAACGAGATTTGTATATCTCCGGTTCCTGGAGGCAAATCAATTATGAGGTAATCGAGTTCGCCCCAACTTGCATCATTAATCAGTTGCATCAAAGCTTTACTAGCCATAGGTCCGCGCCAAACAACGGCTTGTGTATCGCTTAAAAAGAAACCTATGGAAAGCAATTTCACTCCATAATGTTCCAATGGAATCATCCATGTTTTGCCGTCGCGGTCTTCCAATAAAGGTTTTTCTTGTATTGCATCAAACATCATAGGCACAGATGGGCCATAAATATCAGCATCCAACAGTCCGACTTTTGCACCTTGTTGAGCCAATGCCACAGCCAGGTTAGAAGCCACTGTAGACTTCCCTACTCCACCTTTACCCGAAGCGACTGCAATAATATTTCTCACTCCCGGAAGTACTCCTTCTTTCTTAATTTCTCTTTTAGAAGTAACCTTTGCACTCATAGTTACATTGGCTTCCGCTTCTTTATCTACATAATATATAATGGCGTTCACACAGGCTTTGTGAATCATCTCTTTCATGGGACAGGCAGGCGTAGTAAGCATTACGGTAAAGCTGACTTTCTTACCGTCAATTTTCAAATCCTGCACCATTCCGAGGGTGACAATATCTTTATCGAAATCGGGATCTATTACATTTTTAAGGGCTTCTATTACTTGTTCTTCAGTTATCATAATTTCAAATATTTAGGCAAAGTTATGCATTGGAACGCAGATGACGCGGATTGCTTATGATTAATTAAGATTAAATCCGCGGAAATCTTATTAAATCAGCGTCATCCGCGTTCCATTGTCTTTATAATTTTAACTCTTCAGCTGGGTCCCAGAACACCTTATCAAAGTTGACGATTGTATCCTTCTTTACCTTTATTCCTTCCTTTTTAAGTAAAGCTTCCATCCCCGGAGGCGGGAAATGATGCGCACCAGAGAGTTGTCCCAAGCGGTTTACAACTCTGTGTGCAGGAACATACGGTTTTTGCGAATGCGAGTTATTCATAGCCCAGCCTACCATCCGCGAGGATTGCGCCGAACCAAGGTATTTGGCAATGGCTCCATACGAAGTCACTCGCCCTTTGGGAATCTGGCGGACAACCTCATAAATCATATCGTAAAAATCGTTCATATCTTAAAAGGACGCAATTTAGGTGTTTATCCTTTTAGTAACATATTCTTAAAACATCCAATTACCGAATTTTCCGTATGTTTGTTGAGTTATAGGAACAAACAAACTATGAAAATCGCGATATTATCAAGGAGCCCTGCCTCCTACTCCACCAAAAGACTTGTAGAAGCGGGCGTGAAAAGAGAACATGAAATGGTGGTGCTCGACCATTTGAAATGTGTATTGGTTATTGAGCAAGGCAAACCCCACGTATTTTATAAAGGTACGGAAGTGGAAGGTGTGGATGCTATTATTCCGCGTATTGGTGCATCTGTAACGTTTTACGGAGCAGCTGTTGTTCGCCAGTTTGAAATGATGAAAATATTTTCGGCTGTTGAATCTCAGGCGCTAGTTCGCTCAAGGGATAAGTTGCGTTGCCTGCAATTGCTAGCAAAAGCGGGCATTCCGATACCTAAATCAGCATTCGCATATTCCCCAAAAAATGTAGATAATGTAATTGACCAGGTAGGCGGAATACCTGTTATCATTAAGCTTTTGGAGGGTACTCAGGGCTTGGGAGTAATTTTAGCTGAGACCAGAATTTCTGCCAAATCGGTTATTGAAGCCTTTTTAGATGTACAGGTAAATATATTGGTACAGGAATTTGTAAAAGAAGCCGACGGAGCTGATGTCCGTGCATTTGTAGTGGATGGACAAGTAGTTGGAGCTATGCGCCGCAAAGGTGCTGAAGGTGACTTCCGCTCAAATCTCCACAGAGGCGGAACTTCGGAAGTAGTGAAACTTAGCACCCAGGAAAAAGCCCTTGCCGTGAAATCAGTAAAACACCTTGGACTAGGTATTGCAGGTGTAGATATGTTACCTACCAAACGTGGTTACATTGTAAACGAAGTAAACTCCTCTCCCGGGTTGGAAGGCATTGAAAAAGCCACAGGCAACGATATTGCTGGAAAGATTATTGAATACATAGAAAGAAACGAGCACACAAATTAAAGAATGGATTTTTTAAGCCCTGTTAACTTCCCCGATTACGAACTCATTGATTGCGGCAACTTTGAAAAGCTCGAACGCTTCGGGCAATACATTACTATTCGTCCCGAACCACAGGCTGTTTGGGATAGCGCATTAAGTCAAGGTGACTGGCAAAAAAAAGCCCATGTCCGTTTTATGCCACATTCAAGCTATGCCGGAAATTGGGAGAAATTGAAAACCATGCCCGATAATTGGGAGGTGGCTTATAACCTGCCGAACGGGCCTACTATCCGATTTAAATTATCTCTTACATCATTCAAGCATGTGGGTATTTTCCCTGAACAGGCTGTGCATTGGGATTATATTTATCAAAATCTCTCCACATTCAAAGGTACAGAGAAACCTCGCTTTTTAAATTTGTTTGCATATACAGGAGGCGCGTCATTAGCGGCGAAATCAGCCGGTGCAGATGTAATTCACCTGGATTCTGTAAGGCAGGTAGTTAGTTGGGCTAAGAACAACATGGAGTTATCGAAACTGGATAATATCCGTTGGCTGATAGAAGATGCTATGAAATATGTGAAACGGGAAATAAAACGAGGAAGCAAATACCAGGGTATTATTTTGGACCCACCCGCTTATGGTCACGGGCCGGATAAAGAACAATGGAAGTTGGAGGATAATCTGAATGAAATGGTAAATAGCGTACTTCAAATTTTGGCTCCCGAAAAACACATGCTTATTCTTAACACCTACTCCCTTGGATTTTCATCTTTAATTATTGAAAACCTACTGAAGAAACAGTACAAAAACCTTCAAACGGGAGAGCTCTTTTTACCTTCCGCTTCGGGGTTCAAATTACCCCTCGGGGTCTTTGGAAGGGTTGTTTCGACTTTATAAAGATGCTGATTTAAAGGCATTTTTGAAGAAAGTTTGGTTAATCCAAAATAGATACTCAATTTTGCAGACCGATTCAAAGAATTAACACCGTATATATATAGTATAGATTCCATGGTAAAAAACTTATTGATTGTAGAGTCTCCTGCCAAAGCAAAAACGATTGAAAAATACCTTGGGAAGGATTTTATAGTCAAGTCGAGCATAGGACATATTCGTGACCTCCCGGAAAAAGGAATAGGTATAGATGTTGAACATGACTTTGCCCCGACTTATGAAGTTTCTACAGATAAGAAAAAGGTTGTAGCTGAACTTAAAAAGCTTGCCAAAGAAGCAGAAACTGTTTGGTTAGCGACGGATGAGGACAGAGAAGGAGAAGCTATTGCATGGCATTTATTAGAGGCGCTTGGAGTCAAGGAAAGCAAAACCAAAAGGGTTGTTTACCACGAAATTACCAAGAGCGCTATTCTGGCTGCCATTGAAAACCCACGTAGTATTGACAAGGCTTTAGTTGATGCCCAGCAAGCCAGGCGTATATTGGACAGATTGGTTGGGTATGAACTCTCTCCGGTATTATGGAGAAAAGTAAAACCTTCACTTTCTGCCGGAAGGGTGCAATCTGTAGCAGTTAGATTAATAGTAGAACGTGAAAGAGAAGTGAATGGCTTTAACTCTGTTCCATTCTTTAAAGTGGATGGACTATTTAACGCCAATAGCAGCAATTTCCACGCTGAATTAGATAAAAGATATACTAATGAAGAAGATGCATTAGGCTTCTTAACTAAAATAAAAGGCGCAGAGTTTACTGTTCGTGATCTTGAAAAGAAACCTGCGAAACGTTCCCCATCTGCACCATTCACAACCTCAACCTTGCAACAGGAAGCAAGTAGAAAGTTGAGTTTCTCTGTATTGCAAACCATGCGTGTTGCACAAGGCTTATATGAGAAGGGAGATATTACCTATATGAGAACCGACTCCGTGAACCTTTCGCAACAAGCAATTGACGGAGCAAAAGCAGAAATTGAAAAATCGTTCGGACCTAAATATGCCGAAACCAGGCAATATAAAACCAAGTCTTCCGGAGCCCAAGAAGCTCACGAAGCTATACGTCCCACTGATTTTTCAGCCAAAGAGATTGCAGGGCATGATAGTAATGAAGCCCGCTTGTATGATTTAATTCGTAAACGTACGATTGCATCGCAAATGGCCAATGCTGAATTGGAAAAAACAGTTATTACCATTGGCCAGAATAAAACGGATGACAATTTTATTGCCACCGGCGAAGTAATTATTTTTGATGGGTTTTTACGCGTATATTCTGAATCGGATGACGATACAGAAGAACAAGACAATTCGGAAACACTTCCGATGGTGAAAGCAGGCGATAAAGTAAACTTTTTGGAGGCAAATGCTACTCAACGTTTCCCAAATTCACTGCCAAGATATACGGAAGCAAGTCTCGTGAAAAAGCTTGAAGCACTTGGAATCGGAAGGCCTTCTACCTACGCTCCAACAATTTCAACGGTTCAGAAAAGAGGTTATGTTGTAAAAGAAAGCAGGGAAGGAACTCCAAGACCTTATAAAGTACTTACACTTAAAAATGGAGAAATTATTGCTGCTACAAAATCAGAAAACACGGGAGCGGAAAAGTCTAAACTTTTCCCGACTGATATCGGCTCAGTTGTAACCGATTTTCTAGTTGAAAATTTTAGTGAAATCTTGGATTACAACTTCACAGCCCAAGTCGAAGAAGAGTTTGATATTATAGCTGAAGGCAAATTGTCATGGACCAAAATGCTGCATCAGTTTTATAATCCTTTCCATGCTACTGTTGTGAAGGCAACGGATGTAAAAAAGAAAACATCGGGCGAAAAATTATTGGGACAAGATGCGAACGGTAAAAACGTATATGCCAAAATAGGCCGTTACGGACCGATGATTCAAATTGGTGATTTTGCCGAAGGAGAAGAAGAAACCAAAGCAGAGGACAAACCAAAATATTCCAAGTTGCGTGCTGACCAGCGTATGGAAACCATTACGTTGGAAGAAGCTCTTAACCTCTTTAAAATGCCACGTAAAATTGGCCTGTTCGAAGATAAGGAAATGGCTGCAGGTATTGGCAGATTTGGCCCATATATCCGTCACGATAGTAAGTTTTATTCTATCTCAAAAGAGGATGATGTGTATACTATAGATGAAGCAAGAGCTATTGAAGTAATTAAAGATAAGCGTCAGAAAGAAATTGAAAAGACAATCAAAATTATTCCGCACGAACCCGAAATAAGAATTCTGAAAGGCCGCTTCGGACCATACTTTACAATGGATAAGAAGAATTATAAAATACCAAAAGGAAAAGAAGCTGCGGATCTTACATTAGAAGAATGCATGGAGATAGTTAAGACAGAGGACGCTGCTCCAAAGAAGAAAGGCAGATTTACTCCCAGAAAAAAAGCAGACAAAAAGTAGAAAGCTTATAAAGTAAAAAGTTCATAAAGTAAATACATGACACCCCAACTTTATAAACTTTATAACTTTACGAACTTTATGAACTGATTCATGGAAATAAAAAACTACCTCACACCGGCAGATATATATGAACGCCTTCCCGCAGATGAAGTTCAGGACTGGGAACAATATCAATGGGGTAATAATATCAGGAAACATACAGAATCCGGTTTGCCAAAGTTAGATGGGGTAAAACTTGCTATTATCGGCATAGGAGAATCCCGTCATTCGCTCGGCAATGAAGGTTGCAATGCAGCCCCTGATAAGGTGCGTGAACATTTTTTAAGATTATCAGCTATAGATGGTGTAATTATTGCAGATTTAGGCAACCTTATACTTGGACAAACTCCCATGGATACATACCATGCGGTTGAGTTTGTCTGTTCTGAGTTACTCGATAAAAATATCGTCCCAATTATTATCGGAGGCAGCCAGGATATCACTTTTGCCAATTATCTCGCATACCAAAAACAACAACAAACAGTAAACCTTGTTTGTGTTGACCGTAAAGTTGACCTCGGAGTTTCGGAAGATACCGTTGATAACAATTCCTATTTGAGTAATATTATTCAGCATCCATCGGGTTTGCTTTTTAATTTAAGCCTCGTTGCTTACCAAAGCTACTTTGTAAACGAAGAAGAAATTGAAACGCTGAAAAAAATGTATTTTGATGTTTACAGGCTTGGGCATATCCAATCAAAAAAGGAAGAAACGGAACCAATCGTGCGAAGTGCCGATATTTTAAGTTTTGATATTTCAGCCATACGTATGTCTGATGCACCTGCGAGCGCAAACACCACCCCAAATGGGTTATATGGAGAAGAAGCCTGCCAGATTATGCGCTATGCAGGCATGAGTGATAAACTTTCTTCTGTTGGCATATATGAATTGAATCCTTCATTTGATAACCGCGGACAAACAGCACACCTTGCTGCACAAATGATTTGGTATTTCCTGGAAGGATTTTCAAACCGGAAAAACGATATACCTGATTTATCGGGGAAAGAGTATATGAAATATCGGGTCGCCATAAAAGCTCCCGAACATGAATTAGTGTTTTATAAAAGCTTGAAAACCGACCGCTGGTGGATGGAAGTACCGTTTAAGGTTGACTCTAAATTAAAGTTTGAACGCCATCATTTGGTTGCTTGTTCATATGACGATTATCTATTAGCATGTGCCGAAGAAATGCCCGACCGCTGGTGGCAAGCTTTCCAAAAGTTGAATTAGAAATTATCTTTTTTTGTTTTTATAACCTGTGTCTGAAAAAAAGCTCATAGCAATTATCGGGCCTACAGCAGTGGGTAAAACGGCTTTGTCTATAAAATTAGCTGAAATTCTTAAAACGGAAATCGTTTCAGCAGACTCCAGGCAATTTTACAAAGAAATGGAAATTGGCACAGCAAAACCAAGTGCCGAAGAACTGCAAAAAGTAAAACATCATTTTATTAATTCACTCTCTATTCAGGATGATTATTCCGTTGGAGATTATGAAAAAGATGCGCTGAAATATTTGGATGAATTATTTAAAAAACATGACACAGTAATTCTGGTTGGTGGCTCGGGCTTATTTGTAAACGCGGTTTGTGAAGGGTTAGATATATTGCCTTCCGGCGATAAAGGGATAAGAGAGCATTATGAAAAGCTTTTTTCAGAAAAGGGTTTGGAGCCTCTGCAAAATGAATTAAAAGAAAAAGATCCTGCCTACTTTGAAACCGTTGACATACAAAACCCGAGGCGATTGATTCGGGCATTAGAAGTTATCAGCCTAGTGGGAAAACCTTATTCCGATTTCAGAAAAAAGACACCTACGAAAAGAGATTTTACTATAGTTAAAATTGGGCTTAATTTGGATAAAGAAATATTGCGAAAACGAATAGACCAACGGGTGGATGACATGCTTGCTTCCAGTTGGTTGGAAGAGTGCAAAAAACTTTATACATTTCGAAATTTAAATGCCTTGAAAACTGTTGGCTATTCAGAGTTATTTGATTTTATAGAAGGCAAAACTGATTGGACAACAACAATAACAAACATAAAAACAAATACCTGGCATTATGCCAAAAGGCAACTCACCTGGTTCAAAAAAGATAAGGAGATTAACTGGTTTTCACCGTTAGAGGAAGATGATATACTGAATTTTTTAGGTCTTTCTTAAAAATACAACCAATGAAACCTGAATTTCTTTCTACTAAATTCAAGTGCAGGAAATGGAATTTTAATAAATGAAACTGCCCCAAATGCCGCTTTCAAAGCGCTTGACTTAGTAGGTATCTTGGTTAAGTCAATATCTAAAGAGCAATAATATTTGCGATAGCGTTGGAAGGTCAATTCATTGCCGTTTGCATCACAAACTTCAGGATTCGTAATTGCCCCTACCATACCTTCTGCTCCATAGCCAAAATCGAGACAAGCCCAACCGGGAATTTTAGTTCCCTTAGGCATAAAAGAGGCAATGGCTATGGCAGCCCAATAGGTTTGCCCGTTATAATCTTTCAGATAACCTTGCAAAGCATTATCCCCCAATTCTTCAGGCCTGTATTGCCGATAACTGGAAGGATGAAATGATATTTTAAAACTGACCCGCTGTTCGCCCCATCCCGATTGCTGCGATAAAAAAAGACTCGCTCCGGTGGTATTAGCAATCATATCACCGGCTGAAAACCCCCAGGCGCTTGAAAAACCGTCAAATATTTCAATATTAGTCTGAAAAGCCAGCCCAAGGCTAGTTCCATAAACAGATGCCGGTAATTGCTTCAAGCCACTCCATTGATACATAGCCGATGTAAGACGGCTTATCGTATAGGCTGTAAGCATGTGTCCAAGTTTATCCATTTGTTGCCATTCCATGTTATCATCGAAGAAATGAAATGATGAATGCGGGTAGTTTTTATACCATAATATATTTAACCCTACCATGGATGAGGCATAAAAAGCACCTTCCCCTGCAAGTAAAGGAATGAGGCGGTTGTTGTTAACTGTAGGTGACGGAGTAAAGAAATTTTGACTATTTTGAGCCGTGCAACGAAATGAAAATAAGAGTATTACAATGGTTTCACAAAAAAATAACCTGAAAATTATTGCAGAAATGAAATATTTTATACTTTTGCGACCCATTATTAACCAACAAAAATCATTAAAAAATGAAAAAGTTATCTATCGTTGCTGCCCTTTTGTTCGCTTTTGGAACAATTACTTTTGCTCAAGATGCTTCTAAAACATCTACCACCAAAACTACTACCACCAAAACCGACAAGAAAACCACCACTACCAAGTCTGACAAGAAGATGGACAAGAAAGCTGCTAAGCCAGCTGCTGACAAGAAAGCTGCTCCAGCTGACAAGAAATAATTTATTTATTTCTACTAAAAAGAGTCCTTCCGCCAGCTGGCGGAGGGGCTTTTTTATTTGTACACTTTTCACTTAAATGTATGTAAAAGTTCTATTGACAGTCCTGCTCCCCCAAACTCAGTGGGTAAAATAATTCCCTGCAAATGATTGATTCCTAATTTTATCATCGAGTTTTTTATTTGTTTAGCAATACCCGCCAAAACATTGTAAGTTGCATATCCTCCATAGCCAAGTTGCAAGTTGGCGGACCAATCATGCGCAAACTTCTTATCGCCCTGAAGGTAGAAATACCCCAACGAATTTCCGTTAAAAATATACCAGAACCCAATTTCCAGATGCATCTTTCCTAAATCTGTATTGGTATTTACACTTAAGGTTGTAGGTATATTAGTATATAACACTTTCCGGGTAAGCGGAAAATATTTGTTTTGCAAACTGTCTTTGGAAAGGTTATTAATAGCAGCATTTTGCAAGTCATTCAGGCTACTGACGGTTATGCCATTATATGTATAGCTTGTATCCTTATTATAAGTTAGTGAATGTGAATTCCAGCTAATGAAGCCAAGGTCAGTAATACCTATAGTAATTACTCCATTCTTTTTCCCAAGTTTATAAGGTGCGCTGAAATAAAAATCAAGCGAAGCGCCATAGCCATTTAAATAATTATGCCCGGGTGTGGTATCGCTTTCGTTAAACTTAGCATTAGATGTTAACTGAATGTATTGACCAAAGGCATCCGTATATAAAGAACCATTTGACAAATTAATATTCTGCATTTGCTGGCCTGCCAGGAATGAAATGCCCAATCCGAATTTTGCTTTCCCACCGAAATTCGTACAAACTGAACCAATCTCCAATTGCTGATAACTTATGTTATTTAAATTAAACGGTGATAATTGAGCTGATTTTCCAGCATAAGATGCATTACCATAAAATGCAAGGTTAAAAACATCGGATGGAAAAGCAATATTCAAATATTCTTTATGTTTTAACGCTACGAAAAAATTAAAGGCCCGCTTTCCCTTTATAGTATCGTTATACAGCACTCCAAAAATTCCATAATTTAAAGAGTAGCCCAGCCTATTGCCATTTCTCAAATGAGAAGATACTTGTTGTTTGTGCGTACTGTCTATGTAACCGCCTTGCAAAAAAGTTGCAGCAAAAGAACTTGTAATGGCGCTTGAACTATAGTCAGCATTACCATACATGCCAGCCAAATATTTTCCGGTTCCCGGGTTATTAATTATGGCATCATCCCATTGTGCCTGCGATGACAGAAACAATACCATCATACATATAATCAGGGGGATTTTTTTAATGCACTTCACTCTTCTATCCTTGTATTATCAGTTCACTTGGTAATCAAAATTTCCCACTACCTTTAAACCCAGTTGGTAATAACTGTATATTTTTCTGTAAGTTGATGGAGAAGAACCCATATTAAAACGGGCATATAGAATAATATTTTTGGTATTAAACAATTCCTGGGTATGAACAGCATCCAATGAAATAGTTAATACGGAATTTTCTGCACCGGTTACTTTTCCTGTAACGGGATCAACCATTCCTCCCATAATAGTTTGAGATGGAATGAAAAGTGAATCGGAAACTGCATTATTTTGGTTAAGAAGAAATATTTGCAACCCTGCACTAAACGGGAAACCATTGCTGGCATAAATGGTCAGTTTTCCACTTTTTACCTGTTTCGTCGGGCTTCCCGAGCCGGCAAAATTTACAGCTAAAGTATCGGCAAGTGTTAAGTTATTAGCAATAAGCGAAAGTGGAATGGTAATATTAATGGCCGAATTTATTCCATACCCATAATAGGCAAAATCATTAAAGCCTGAAACATTTCCCAGTGGATCAGTAGTTACATTAAGCGCATAGCTAACCGTTGTAGGCAAATTATCGAGCCATGCAAGTATATTGGAATTAGAAGGATTAAGAGCAAAATTTGTAACATACGGATTTACGGGAGCGTTGGGATTATGCGTTTCTGTTGCCCTGTTCACATTTATTGTTGAATTGATTACGCCAGCATCCGTTAGGTTTACGGTAGTATTTGTGTGGCTGTTATAAGAAGACAATTGCGAAAGTATAAGGCTGGCATCCACACCAAATCCATTAGAAAGAGTAAGATTTACATTCACATTTTGCAGGCTAAGGCTGCCTGCTACTATCTTATTGAATACAGGAAATGCCACACTGGAGGG
>DATHOL010000118.1:0-6741 GCA_035484895.1 Bacteroidia bacterium
CTTGCATTATACGCTTGGGTTCGGCAGGATGCACTACAATATTTGCTATCTTTTCTCCCTGTTTCGTAGTGTTTGCCGCAAAAAGCGCAACTATGAGTTGTCTTTATTTTTGACATAAATTTGACGTTAAATTTACGTCAAATTTACGCAAATAAATTGACGTCAATGGAAAAATATCTGCTTATTCAAAATTATACATATCTCTGCACTCTGAAAGGTAGAGCAAGTACGTTGATGGATTAAACATATTTTCTTTCGCTTCCGGCTCGGAAAACGAAAAAACGGGGACCTCAATTATTTGCTCTAATTGGGGTTTTTCGGTAGACTTACCGACACCCGGAAAGTTACCTGTAATTGAAAAGATATTCCAATTCGTCCATAGCGGGGGAAATTCCAATTCACTCATAGAGTGAGGATGATTTATGGAATCAAACACTAAAGAGGTTAAGTTTATTGATGCACCCCAAGACTTATATGCGGCTTTTACACTTGCTTAGATGCACTTGGCGGCAAGTAAAATAGAATAAAATACGGGAATGGAAAATTTAAAGTCTTAGATTAACTAAGCCTTATATATATATTAATAATCAAATATTTATGAAATACCAATGAATCCCATTAAGTTAATATATCCGTTATGTAAAGAATGTGGTCGTGATGTAAATAGTGTTATGGGTAATGGGTAGCCGTAAAATGGCACTTTTGGTGGTTTTGATAAATAATACTCCCAAAATAAATAAAAAAAGATGCCACCCCCTGAAATATCGCTGAACCTCCCCCTGGAATAGGATGTAAAATAAAGGGACGTTTGCTTGGTATGATATTTTTAGAATTTGGCTTCCCAGTTGATGCTAACCATTTATAAATGGCTGCAAGCAACAGCACCCAAAACCGCACCCGAAAAAATCATTTTTTTGAAGTAACTCGCTTACCATACTTTATTCAACAATAAAGTACCTGAAAGAGGAATCCGAATTTTGCAATACACGGCATCGTACCCCATACACGGTAAACAAATTTTCAGCCGTAATTACTTCCGTCGGTAACCCGCTTGCTATAGTATGCCCCATATTTATTAATAAGACTTTATCAGCATATTGAAGGGCAAGGTTTACATCATGTATAACGGCAACTACAACCATGTTTTGGCTGCACAGTTCTTTGGTTATTCTGAGAAATTCGTGTTGATAGTTTAAATCAAGGGAAGCTATAGGTTCATCTAAAAAAAGGTAACGGCAATCATCTTTAGGTTCTTCCCAAATTTGGGCAAGTGTTCTTGCAAAATGTACTCTTTGCTTTTCTCCGCCAGAAAGAGTAAGATAATTCCTGTAGCGGAAATCTGCAATGCTCATTCTTTTTAGTGCTTGCAGGCATATATCTTTATCTTTTGCTGAAGGTATGAGATTGAAATGCGGATACCGTCCCATCATCACTACCTCCTCAACTGATAGTGGAAATGCAAGTTCCGATTGCTGAGATAATACGGCACGTTTCTGTGAAATAGTTTCTCTTTCCTTTTTTGTCAATACAGCATCATTATGCAGCACCTTGCCTGAATAATGCGTTATCTCGTTGCAAATAATTTTTAACAAGGTAGACTTACCCGAACCATTCGGACCAATAATCATATTCAATTCCCCCGGTTTAAAGCAAGCTGATATGCTATCTAAAATAGTTTTGTCACCAATCTTATATATGATGTTTTTTATCTCAAGCATAAAACCCTCCTTTACCGCCTTTTTGACGTAATAATAGCCATATAAAAACAGGCGCGCCAATGAATGACGTAACAATTCCAATGGGAAGTTCAGCAGGTGCTATAATAACCCGTGATGTCATATCTGCTAAGTTCATAACAATTGCACCCACTAATGTTGAGCCAATAATAAGGAAGCGGTTATCGGAACTTTTTATCATACGTAATATATGCGGAACGATAAGCCCGACAAAACCAATAACACCAACTACCGATGTGGCAATAGCAACTATAAAAGTATTAAGCAGAATTATTTTTGTTTTCAGTGAATTGGTGTTTATTCCCAAATACCCTGCTTCGGCTTCGCCCAATAGCAAAGCATTTAATGCTTTTGAATAGCGCAAAACCAGAATAATAGACGGAATGGTAACAGCACATACCAGCATTAAAGAATTCCAGTCTGCTCCTGAAAAAGTCCCTAAATTCCAAAAGGTAATTGACCTTGCCTGTGGATCGCGTGCAATATAGGATAGAAAACCTGTTGAACTTGCCGCAAGTGCATTTATAGCAACCCCCACTAATATCATTACTGAAACGGTAACCTTTCCCAACGAAGAGGAGAGCTTATATACCAATGTAGTGGCAATTAGCGAAAACACAAATGCGGAAGCAGGCAATGCCATATTACCCAATACTTGACTGTATTGTGCAAAAAAATTTTTACCAACTACAAAAACCAATGCTGCACCAAATGCTGCGCCCGATGAGGTTCCAATTAATCCCGGTTCAACAATTGGGTTACGGAAAAGGGCTTGCATTAATGCACCTGACACTGAAAGCCCTGCACCTACAATAACGCAGAGAAGTACACGGGGTAAGCGTATCTGCATAAAAACCCCTTCCTGTAAAGGTTCAATTTTACCAGAAGGATGAAATCCGAAAGCTTTTGAAAGGCTTATAAATATTTCTTTGTAAGTAATATCAACTGCGCCCGTACGAATTGCAAGCACCATAGTGATAAGAAGCAATATGATGAGTACAATATAAATTGTGCCATATTTTAGGCGCGATGTATCCAGTGTTTATTTTTTATGAATTACCTCCATCAACTTGATAATATTTTCTCCGGTACGGGGACCAAGATAAAACAAATCATGTTCTTCAAAGCGGTAAATCCGATTGTTTTTTGCAGCTGGAGTTAGTGATATACCAGGCAGGGCTTTAAAATTATCTGCGCCTAAACGGTCATATCCATAATCAGTAGCAATAATAACATCAGGTTGAGTCTCGGCAAGAATTTCAGGGCTTAGTTCCCTGAATTTTTTTGCTGTGTCGAGCACATTTACACCGCCTGCTTTTTGTAAAATATATCCGGGTGCACCCCAGGTGCCAAAAGGAAAATATTTGTTTCCAGCTCTGCCGAAATGCACTATCATAACTCTTGGTGTATCTGTATACTGTTTACTTTTTTCTTCTGCCAGTTTCATAGTAGAATCCACACTCCTGCATAACGAATCTGCTTTAGCGGACACGTTAAAGTACCTGCCTAAATCTTTAATAAGTGATTTGGTGTCTTCGATATTTTCAGCACTTTTAAATTCAACAACCGTTACTCCCACTTTTTGTAGTTGGGGAATAACATTATCGGGACCAACGGAATTATCGGCTCCGCCGTTATAAATAAATGCAGTAGGCTTCAATGATATGATGCCCTCCGCATTCAGCATACGGTGATACCCAACGGTTGTAATTTTTTTTGCTGCATCAGGGTAAGTGCTGGAAATATCAACTCCGACAATTTTATCGCCTTGTCCCAATGCAAATATTAATTCGGTTAATTGTTTGGATACACATACTATACGTGTGGTATCAGCCTTTTTTGCTGCTTCATCTTTCTTGCCAAATCTGCCGCATGAAGCAAATGTGAAACCGTAGGCAGCTACAATTCCAAGTACCATGCTTCTGTAAATCGTTTTTTTCATGATTATTATTTTTTTATTCCTTTAGGAGTGCAGTATTTGCTGCACCCCTAAAGGGAATAATTTATTGAGCTTAGAACGTGTATTTAAAGGTTATGCCACCATAGAAAGTTGCATTAAATGGAGCAGGCAGAATATAGCCGTCGCCTCCGCCACCTTTAACGTATGGGTCACTTCCTTGGGCAAGTTCCTGAATGTTTTGACCAACAAAAATTGCGGTATAATACGTGCTGTTAAGCAGGTTATCAACGCCGCCGTATACATCCAAAGTCACATGGCCAAAGGTTCTTTTGAAACCTATTCTGCCTCCCAATAAGTTATAAGAGTTCATATAATGTGCATTGTCGAAAGTAACAGGCACTTTATCTACATATTGGAATGTTGCATGCAAATAGAAACCTATCTTACTTTGCACATCAACTCCAAGGTTAAAGACATTAGGAGCCACTTCTGCAACCTTGTTATTGTCATAATTATAAGTTACAGTGTCAGATTTACTTGTTTTGTTGTATCCGTATGTTTTAAAATCAACATACGTAAAATCTGAATAGGTATAAGTTGCCCACAATTTCAGTGATGAGATGGCTGCATTTTTATCATCAAGAATGTTATAGCCTAAATACAATTCAGCACCTAAATTCCTTTGTTCGCCTGCGTTTGTATATTGACCAATTCCATTAGAATATTCTTGCACCAACCTGTTAGTGATGTCCATATCAAATATGGCCAACTGGTAGGAAAGTTTATTTTTGAGAAGATTTCCTTTCGTGCCTACCTCATATTGCATCGCCTGCTCTGGTTTCAAAGTTGAATCTACCCTTCCGGCACTGTTTATCATGTCACCAACCAGGGCAGGAGCGTAACCCATACTTACACTGCCATAAACCGATACGTTATTATTAAATACCTTTATTAAAGAAGCATTCGGAGTAAATACCGGAGAGAAAGATTTGATAAAATACGGATTTGCAACATAAATGGAAGCGGCTCCGGAAGAGGTTAGGGTCTGTATTCCAAACTCGTTATAGTTCATACTTCCACCTACAATTAATGCTAATTGAGAAGGTAGTTTGAATGTCCATTGGGTGAATACATTATAATTCATCGCATACGATTGTTGGTCTGATGGGAAATCAGGACCCGATTGCGGGGTAAAAGGATATGATACAAATGGAAGAATAAAGTTGCCTTGGGAATTTTGCTCCGATTTTTCAAAAGTAGCACCCAAAATACCATTTACACTTAATTTTTCACCATTGCAATTATAAGTGAATGCGGTTCTACCTCCAAAGTTCTGATTGTTATCCAAAGTAAACCCATGCGCAAAATATTGGTCCAAAGTATGACCATCTCCATATAGTGTAGTTTGGTTTGAAAAATGGGAATTAAACATATACTTGTCTGTCACTCCTACACGGAAGCTTTCAATACTAACATGTGAAAAATTTTGGTCGTAGGCTGCATTATTTATAGAATCCTTATTACGTGAATATAAATATGCACTATCAATTTCTCCGCCTAAATCCTCCAATGAATGCGCATATCCTGCATACGTTGAAATAGTATTTTTATCACTTGTATGGAAATTCATTGTGAAATTGGCAAAGTCCTTTTGAGAGCCGTCATTTTCACGGAATCCCTGATAGGTTTGATGCCCATAGTTTACCCAAATATCTGTTTTACCGTCAGAATTCATGATACTTGTATTCGTACGGAATAATCCATAACTTCCACCAACAACTTGTTCCTGTATTGAAGTGCCAAGAGTTGGTGCTGGAGTAAATAGATTTACTGCTCCTCCGATAAAACTATTATAAAGCGGTGAAGGGCCTTTTGTGATTTCAACGCTGCCAAGTGTAGAATAATCGATATCATCCATAACAGTACTTCCAGTAGCATCTGTTACAGGTATACCATCAATGTAAAGTTGGTACCCCAACCCACCGAAATTCACACCATTAGTGCGGCCATTGTCGGCGCTCGGATAATATCCCCGAATAATAATATGCTGACTGCCCCATGGAGAACGTGATTCCATTGTAACCCCCGGAACAGTATTTAATGCGTCCTGTAAATTTAATCCGGATGCACGATTAAGGTCATCTTCAGTGAGTGTAGTTACTGATTGGGCCTTTTTAACTCCTAGTATTTGCACTTGCTTAAGATGGACGGCAGTATCATTTGCTGTTTTTGCTGTGTCTTGTGCTTGTGTAAATTCTAAAGAAAGAGTGAATATAATAATGAATGTAAATATGTGTTTTATGTTTTTCATAAATGTGTTAAGTTTAAAATAAATAAATTGTTACACGCACAATAAAGCGTATATAAAAATTGATTCTTCCAAAAGGAAGATGCAATGAATTTGAATAAAGGAAATGCAATACCTCCTACACTGAGGTAGGAGGACGCCAAACGCAATCTGTCTTAGCAGACAAGTTAACCAAAACGAACCTTGCCTCGACAGAGGTCAGCACTTTTGAATAATAACAGGGGACAAGAGGTTCGCTCGGCAAGTATTCTTTAACTATTTTACTTACAATCTCGTTATTGTTATCACTGCCATGTTGAGGTGAGGAGAACATTTTCTTAATAAATCCGGAAAAAGCGTCTACTAAATCGGTTTCATCCTTATCGGGATAACAATTTACAATTATTTCATCCGAAAAATATTTCATCTCTATAATGTCATATCGCTGACCCTTATAAGTAAACTCCTTATTTTCTTCAGACCAGGATAGTGAACTGTATTCTGAAGGAGTGAAAGAAAAGTCTATTATATTTCTCCGCGATAATTTATGCCCGTGTACCAAGGCCTGTGCTTCCTGCTTGCATTCAGACATCTTAACCCAAAACATTATCTGAATACCGCCGAGGTATAATAGAAAAGTAAGGGTAAGAAATATGCTGGTAGCTTTTCTCATTACCTGCAAAACTAAAAATTTTATGTATACTTTTAGTCATCAGGGAAAATCATTAGTAAACAACCGAAGGTTAATAAATTGCTACGTGAATATTAAATTATTTTAAGTTACAGTAATCTTAAAGTTACTTTAACTGTTAAGTTCA
>DATHOL010000119.1:0-5949 GCA_035484895.1 Bacteroidia bacterium
ATGCCGTTTACGGCTGTGCAAGGTCGCCTGTATTTCTTTTTGAAGAGCCGTGAAATTCTTTTGGGTTACTTCGTAAAAGTTTACGATTTCGGCATTCGTGTCATTTATTATCTCTACTCTACTAGGTTCTTTTGCCCAAAAAACCGCGCCGCCTCCTAAAAAGGGTTCAACATATATTGTATGCTTTGGGATAAGCGGTAGAATGTGCCTCAGCATCATTTGTTTACCGCCATAATATGTTATAGGTGTTTTCATATTTGATAGAATTATTATTTTATGAATAATGTTCTTCTTGAAGGGCTAAATACTTCTCCAGTAAAAGAGAAGCCTGACTGTGTAATTCTCGGTCGGGATTTTTCTCCGCTTTTAACTCCTGAATTATTTGTTGTAATTCCGCAATGGTATTTTCCAACAGTTCTACAAAGCGGTTGTATTTTTCAGGAGCCCATCCCTCGGATGGTACAAGGCAATCGTACGTTTTATCGATTGCAATTAATTTATCAACGTATGTTTTCATTTGGTTTGAGTTTTGATTCAGGGACAATTTTACAGGAGCATTAATTCTGCTCCTTCTCTACTATTGATACCAGCCAGTCTCAAGCCTATCAAGGTTTGAGATTTATCTAGAAGTTTTGCTGATGTATTTAACTATCCTTTCAACTTCGGTATAAGTTTTGTCGCTAATGCCATTAACCAAAGCCTGAGATAAATTTTGTGGTTCGATATATCCCCCGGACGGGTTTAAATAATGATTGCTAACTTGTTTGTGAAGATTTGCTTTGTTAGTGATAATGTCTTTTGCGCTTAATTTTAGATAGAGAAAAGGCAGTATATTTATCTGTCCTCTCCATTTCATATTCTTTGGCGGAAGCGGCAGTTCGGATGGAATGTGGTGGGCCTTAAATTCTTCAAGAGTTATCAAATCCCTTGACAGGAATTTGTTTTCATCGGTTAAAATGGCATAGAAATCTGTTATTGATGCTTTACTTTCATCAAAACCGAAAACGGAGTTGTCAATTATTGGGTGCCTTTTCCAATAATCAGCTATAAGTTCGTCATGGTATGACGGATTTGAGGTTTCAAGTTCTTTAATCTTTAAATATGCCTTAATAGACTTGTCTGAAATAGGCTGCATAGCCCTATGCAGAATTAGATTCTGTGAAGAGCCTTCTTTTTGCCCTAATTGCGAATTATATTTTGCCTCATTCCTCTGCATAGCTACCAATTTGGTAGCTTATGCAAGTTGTTGGTTTACAGTTGCAAAGTTTTCTAATGTATGCTATGATACGCTTGCAAGTGCAAAAGCTATAATTTTGCATAAGCTTCGGGGGAAAAAGCCCGGAAAGCCCCCTCGCCAAAGGGGGCTTAATTTTTGGGCTTTTTTCTTCTATATTTGCTTTGTTTTTCATTGATTTATTTAACCAACGATGTAAAAATAACGTCAGTTTAGCCCGAAACAATAGCATGCAATGGCATGCAAGAATATGCACTTAAAATATATTGATGAAATCTGATTCACTTATATTGCCCGACCAGATAATCAAGAAGATTAAGGCAAAATTTGGCAAACGCAATGAGGGCAGGAAATTCTCGGCGTCCGCCTTAAGTATTGATCTCCAATCCTTTTTAGGGGAATCTCATAAAATCAAGCTCCCTGATTGGATAATTAAGGCATTCCCAAACGACGAAGGGTTAAGCGAATGGACAATCGGTAGAGCTGTTCAAACTTCACCCGACCATAGTAAATGGGGCGCACTTGAGCGTTTGAGAAATCTTTTGTGTTATTATGGCAATGATAAGAATTGGGAAGATACTTTAGTTGAACTAGAAATGACAGAAGAGCAAGTTAAGCTACTGACTGAATCCATTCGAAACCCGAAAGCTAAAACAAAGTTCAACCCAAAGAACTCACCTCCATTTTATATTCCATTTGAATCATCAGATAATTATAAAATTCTAATACTCCCCTTTCGTGACCCAGATAATAATTATGAAATATCCTCTGTTGGGCAAAATCTATCCGATGGATTAATTAAAAAGAACCTAAAGGATACTCTGGGACTTGAAATAAGGTATCTGGACAATTATTCAGAATCCATTGACAATGAAAAAGCAAAAAAAATAGGAAAACAATTAAATGCTGATATTGTAATATGGGGCAATGATTCTAAACCTGAAGGTGATTTTTCACATCTTATTTATTTCCACTATGTAAACATTAAAGTTGATACTAGGGATGACAAGATACCTTTTGAAGGTAGAACCCAGAAAGTAATAACTGATAGGCTGGTTGAAATTACAGAGGGGAATCTACATCTTGAAATAGATGATATTATTCACTGGTTTATCGGGAATAAATATTACTATGGAAATGACTTTAAAAAATCCATTTCACATCTTGACAAAATAGCAACTCTAAAATATCGAAATGAATGTTTATTTACATTAATGGGTTGCTGCCAAATCTACTTGAATCAAATACCTTCCGCATTATTTTTTTATGAGAAAGCTTTAGAAATAAACCCTAATTACGCTAAGGCATACGGTATGCTAGGCATTCTCTACTCTTTTTCAAATGATCGTAAGTCCTCACTAAAATTCTATGAACGAGCATTGGTGTTAAAACCAGACTATTGGGCAGTTCATCATAATTTAGGTGCCTTATACCATGAGGAGTTTAACGATTATGGAAAAGCAAAATATCATTATGAGGAAAGTATGAAACACAATCCTTTGGATGCTCGAACACATGCTAATTATGCTGCGCTTCTTGCAATTAATTTCAATGATTTTAATAAATCCAAATACCATTTTAAGCTTGCCATAAAACTGGAACCTAAAGCAGATTACATTTATAGTAATTATGCTGCGGTTTTTGCAAGTAAACTCAATGATAAAGAAAAAGCACAATATTATTACAAGAAAGCTATAGAGATTAACCCGGGTAATATACTTGCCCGTGTGAGCTATGCGACATTATTGATAAATGAATTTTCTAATGGGAAAGAATCGAAATATCAACTTGAGGAAGCACTAAGGATTAATCCAAATATAGGGGAAGTACACTTAAAATTTGCTGTTTTCCAAAAGCAGATAATACATGATATTAATAAAGCGATTGAACATTATGATAGGGCTATTAAACTCAAGCCTAAATTAAAAAATATATACAGGGAAGCCTTTTTTAAGAATTCCTCGTTATCTGGAATAATAGTTAAATGCTTCCCTTTTTTATTTAGACGTAAGGATGAAATTTTATCATTTTTGAAAAATGATTGATAAGTCAAGAAGTTTTCAAGGTGCGGTTTCAGGTACGATATTTTAACGATTTTTGATGGAAAATGACAGTTTTTGATATCTTTTAGCTGGTTTTGAGGCTAAAACGAGGACTCTTAATCTTTGGGTCGTGGGTTCGATCCCCACCGGGGTCACTTAGTAGATAAAGGGCTTGAAGCATATTCAAGCCCCTTTTCATTTTTGCCATTTGCACAAAATTTGCACAATACGAGCCCTTATTTTTCTCTCCGGTTCTCGGGGCATCCTCTAGTTAATACCCTTGTTAATAAATAGGTTCACGCCTTTTTTGCTTGTTAGTATTTTATTATTTAGTTTTGTTTTGTTGAGCATTATATATGAGAAAGGAAGAAATAATTTACAGAATTCTTGATAAGGTTCAGGAATCTAGTGTGCTTGATCCAAGTGTGATGTCCATATTTAATGAATTACACGAATTGGATTTATCGCCCAGAAAATTCAAAGAGATTCTTAAACACATGGAAAGGAAGGGGTATATGGATATTTTGAGTCCGAGTTGGCAGGATGGGGGGGCAATTCATTTCAATTTTGAGCGTCCTCATGAGCGTGCTGTTTTTATGGATGAGTATGAAAAGTACATTCGTGAAATGCCTGATAAGGATTTTATTAAAGGGGCAGATTCCCAAAGTCAGGTCGTTGCTAATAATCCGGTTACTGGTCAAATGGAACTTTATATTATTATAACGAAAACTGGTGGGGTACCAAGAAGATATTCGAAGCAAGAATATTATAAATTATCGGGGTTAAGTCCAACATTTAATGCTGAGGAAGTAAAGCAAATTTTTAATATCCTAAAGGTCTATTTCATCCCCGAACAACAGCCAGAACTTTATTCAATACTAATGAATGGTGGTAATGTAAAAGAGAAGTTATTGTTTACTGAAAATGGGAATAAGTTAATTGGTGCTTTCAGGAGATTGTTTGATGCTCCATTAATTACTGGTTGCCAGAAAAGGATTTAGAACGATGGATAGTAGATAACTTTAAATACAAGCATAAAGGCAAAGAAATGAATTTTAAAAAATCTTATGTGCATAAAATTATTTCAGGTGGTAAAAATCCTTGCAAAAGTCATATAATAAGGATTGATTATAGTAATGGCGGTTTTATTATTTCTCCAGTTGGACGCATTGCAAAGTAAATAGAAGAAAAGTAGTGGACTTGTAGTTACAAGTCCACTATAAAAATTATAAGTGTAATGTAAGTCCACAAAGCACCAATATAAATTCGGGGCATAATTTTAATTTATGCCTTATGGTAATCATTCATCAAATTGACAGTGAAGAACAATTAATCATTGTATTTGAACGGGTTGTTCGCAAAGTATTAAAAGAAAGCGCTTATGGAGTTCCCCAGCCACCTGGAGATGAACTTTTAACCATCCAAGAGGCTGCGGCGCTACTCCATTTATCAGTCCCCACGGTGTATGGTCTAAATCATCGCTCTTTATTGCCTGGCGTGTGCAAAAAAGGGAAAAGGTTGTATTTTTTAAAGCAGGGCATCCTTGATTACATAAAATCCGGGCAAAAACAGACGGTTGAAGAATTAACTGCCAGTGCTGTGGACAGATTCCGGAAAGCAAATAATGGAAAATAATGTTAGTCAAATTAGCATTGACAAATGAGCAACCCAATGAAATCCGCTCCACTCAATATAAACCGTCGCATCGGCAAGCCTGAAACTGTTGGCTCTGCTATTAGACGGATTCCGAGGGAGGAAATAAAACTAACTAAGGAAGAAGTAAAGCCTCTTATTGCTCGCATGCCTGCCCCGCACTTTTCAGAACCACTACTACCTATCCAACATGCCATCAATAAACTGTTCGGTAAAGATGCCCAGGTAATGCGCCGGGCCTTCCTGCAAAAAAATATCAACATCGAGGACCATTATATATGTGTTATGTCCCGCACGGGCGCTCCGCCCACTGCCGCACAACTAATGCAGGGCATTGAGTTTGAAGCGAGCGAAGAAATTAACCTGAAGGTACGCATTCCCAAGCCCATGCTAATATATATACATGACGGGATGCTGGAAGAAATTAAAAGCTTTAAACTGGAAGAAGCCAACCAACCCCAAGTAGCAAAGGAATCGCGTAAGCGCCCCGACTGGCAAATAGCGTACCGGAAGAACATGAAAATATGGAAGGAGAAAATGCGGGCCGTAGCTTTCTACATTATTTTAAAAGCCATCGATGACCAATTTGAACTTAACAACCGGGGCTTTAATACCGCCGATGCGGAAATGAAGATACTGGCCCGCAAGCTTGGCGTATCGCTAAATACAGTGAAAAGCCGTTTCAGGTTATTGAATAAGTATAACATGACCTATAGCCAATGCGACGATGTCATATACCTGCACAGTGTGTCGAAAGCCGGTGACGGTATAGGATGCCCCTCGGCCGATGTAAATTATACGTTTAAAAGAATCAGTAGTAACCTTAAAACCTTTGAATATGCCCTGGATGTTGTTTGGGAGAAGCAAATCAAATCGCTCTCCATGATAGAAATGTTAAAGCGCCGCATCAGCCAGCCTGAAGAGCGGAAGGCATTATCTGAAATTTGCGGGGTTCACCCGTTAGCTCTCAACCGAGAAGTATTACTCAATGCACAGATTGCCGCCTTCCATGTACAAGAC